>JAGGYO010000095.1 GCA_021162505.1 bacterium | reverse complement strand
CTCCACCTGCAAGGGACATTTTTTCATATATTGTAATTTCATATCCCATTAATGAAAGATAGTATGCTGCACTTAATCCTGCTGGACCTGCGCCAATAATTGATACCTTTTTATTTTTTGCTTTTATCGCACCGTGTGCTGCAACTTTTTTCACATCCTCATAATCAAGATTATCAACAGCATACCTTTTTAACCATCGGATTGCTACCGCTTCACCTCTGTGTGAAAGTGAACAAACAGTTTCACATTTATGTGTACAGACACGACCGCAAACATTGGGTAATGGGTTGGTCTTATAAATTTCCCTAACCGATTCTTTCAGGTCATGATCCCATATTGCATGAATATATTCCGGAATATTCATCTGTGCCGGACAAGTTTCGGTACAAACACCGCATTCTACACATCTTGATGCTTCTTTTTCCGCTTGCTCTTTTGAAAATCCCTTTACTATTTCAATAAATGAATCGCTTCTCTTTTCAGTATGCAATCCTTCCATTTTTACTCTTTCAAGATCCAGCCAACTATATTCATCGGGTGTGAAATAACCGATATTGTCCCCATGTTCTTCCGTCGGTTTAATAATAAAACTATCTTTGATAAGCGTAACTTCCTTATTCGGGTCCTTTACTTTGGGTGTCGGAACAATATGTATATAATCCCTTGACATTGATAGCGATCCTGTGGTACAGACATCTACACAATATCCGCAAAAGCAGCATCTCCCGTAATCAATAGTGGGTCTTCTCGGTAATTCTCCTTCTTTTGGAACTAAATCAGGATATTCTATCATTCTAATAGCATCTGTGGGGCAAATGTCAGCACATGTTCCGCAACCGATACATTTTTCCAGATCATTTGTATGTAATCCTCTATAATTTGGTGATACTCCCGGAATGGGAAAAACATTCAGATCTTCTTTCGGAAATCTCACTGTAAGCGGTTTCTTAAAAAGATTTTTCAATGCTTTAAAGGGAGATAGTAAATTCTTGTTTTCAATAGCCATTTTTACCTCCTATCTATCAAAGTCAGGCGCACAAATACTATATGTATTCATCCACAAGGCAACATCTTCAATTCTAATTTTCGGTAGATCTCTTTTACAAAGAAATAATCCCACCGGTAATGACGGCCCTCTAACAGAGACCCTATAAGGTTTTATTCCACCATCCGATACAATATAATAGCCGAATTCACCTTTTGAAGATTCAATTTTTGTATAAGCTTCGCCCTTTGGAATTCTTAATTTTAATGGATTACCAATTTTTACCCTCACCGGTCCTTCTGGTAATTGCTTAATTGCTTTTCTAATGATATTTATACTTTCCTCAAACTCCAATCTTACCTGTATTGCTCTTGCCAATGCATCACCTTTGGCATCTTCTTGGATAGGAATATTTACTTCAACCTCATTATACGCAGCATAAGGATAATCAATTCGGATATCGGATCTGACACCGGTTGCTCTTAGATTAGGTCCCGTAACTCCCCATTTTTTCGCTTCATCTCCGGTAATTGGAGCAAGGCCTTCCAATCTTTTAACAATAATAGGATTATTATATAGAAGATGATCATATTCTTTGAGCTTATTTTCAAAATAATCCATAAGTTCTAATATTTTATCGATCCAACCTTCAGGAAAATCTCTTCTAACTCCGCCGATCAAATTAAAAATATGGTAAACCCTGCCGCCTGTTAGCCATTCGAACATATCAAGTAAATAATCTCGATCTGAAAGCATCCAATACATTATTGTATAAAGCCCTGTTGCACCACCGACTGAACCCATTCCCATAAGTAAAGATGTCATCCTTGACATTTCAAGTGTTATTGTTCTAATATACTTTGCTCTTTTAGGTATATCAATGTCTGCCAGTTTCTCCGCAGTTGTAGCGTATGCCACCTCATTTGGATCCGGATCAACAACACAGACGCGCGGGATAAGGGAAAAATTTTGAACCCATAATCTCTTTTCCATAAGTTTTTCAAATCCACGATGTAATTGTCCTGCATTTAATCTTACATCCACCACTTGACTGCCTACCATATCCAGAACATAACCAAAGTTTCCATTCATGCCGGGATGATTCGGTCCAAAGAAAATGTTGTATAGGACATGTCCGTCTTTTTGAGCAATTTTTTTTAATTCTGTAAATCTATCGATCATTTTTCACCCTCCCTTTCTCCCACATCAAATGCTTTTCTGGAGAATGCCTCCGTATCAAAGTCCTTTCTCATTGGTGGGAGATCCTTCCAATTATGCAAAAATAATGGTGAAAGATCCGGATTTCCAATGAACTCTATTCCAAAAAATTCATGGACCTCTCTTTCATAGATCTGTGCGTGGTCCCAAATATTCAAAGCAGTTGGTATCTTTGCTTTGTCTCTAGGTATCCTTACTTTTACGATGATGGATACAAGATATTCGTATGACCAGAGATTGTAGTTGATCTCAAATTCCTTTTCATCTATCCAATCAATAGCAAAAATATTTGCAAGATGTTCAAATTTTTCATTTCTCAAATAGGTTAAAATATTTAAGAATTTATCATTACAAACATATATTCTTGCTTGCTTTTCTTCTTGAATTTCCGTTCCGATATAAGGGAACTCTTTTTTAATATTTTCAAGCATTTCTTTTATTTTCATTTTTCACCTCCATCTAAAAAAGGTGTTTCTCTTTCCAAAAGTTTTCTTTGGTTTTTTTTATACCATTCATAATTTTGTTTATACCTCTCGTATCCCTTTGCTTCACCTTTGCCTATCATTTCCTGTAATTTTTTCATTGCAGAAAGAATTGACTGTGGACGGGGCATACAACCGGAGATGAAAAGGTCAATCGGAATATATCGATCCAATTTATTAATAACATTGTACGAATCCCAATATATACCGCCGTTTATAGTGCATGAACCGAAACCCAGTACCCATTTGGGATTTGGCATTTGTTCATAAGTATAGATCAATCTTTTAATCGTTTTCTGGGAAGCATAACCGGTTACCAATAAAATATCTGCTTGGCGAGGTGTTGCCATTGGAGCAATACCGAATCTCTCCATATCCCACCGAGATGTCATAATAGGAGGTAATTCTATTGCTCCGCAGCCGGTGCAATAATGAAGCATGTATAATGATCTTTTTCTAAAATAATTGATCACTGCTTCCCATGCGGATTGTCTTTTCTCTCTATCTTTTTGTATCTTATCTAACATATTGTCCTCCTATAACACGAAGGTTATTAACATCTGTAATAACCCCAGACCCAAAGGAATTGTCCAAAGGTATATTGCTGCATTTTCAATTTTAAATCTTGGCATTACTGCATTAATACAAAGTGCAATAAAATATATTCCGAATTGTTTAAGCGTAAAATCTAATATATTATGTGATGGTCCCAAGAATAAGTTTGTAATTATTGCTGTTTCAATAAAAACCGAAACTCCCATTTGTATCATACCAAGTCCCAAAAACTTTCCGGGCCATTCAACCAATGGACCTGATGCTATTTCAGCTGGCGCGATCATTTGATCAAAAGGTTTTTCCGCCATCATTGCCTGCACTGCAATTTCAGCACCGATAAAAGCAAGCGGGTATCGAATAAAATTCCAGTGCAATATTCCTCCGGCTTGACTCTGAGCGATCTGTAAAAAATATGAACTCTTGGTTAATCCCATGAAAATGATCAATACTGCTGCAAAGGGAATTTCATAACCGAGCATAAGTGTCAATGCCCTGCCTATACCGAGCGGAGCATTTGGATTACCGGACGCAGAAACACCCATTGCCATGCCTAAATATCCAATAGCGGATAAATACAATACCAAAAATATAGGTCCATTGGAATCATAGGGAAGAATTCCCGCAATAGGGACATGTAAAGCTGTAGCAATCAAGCCGCCCAGTGCCATTATTGCTCCCAATATCATTATCCAGTGATGCCAGATTGATTCCTTTGCCAAGAGTTTTATCACATCAATAAATTGCTGATAAAATGGAGGACCGTATCTTTTTTGTATCCTCGCAGTGATCTTTCTGCCAATTCCCAAAAATAAAAGTCCTATAAAGACAACCCATAATGTAATAAGAAACGCTTTTAATAATATTAAAAAGATCATAGGACAAAACCTCCGAATATGAAAATGATGACAATGCCGATAATGGCGATATAGCCAAAGTTATTATCATCTTTAAAGATATTATTGAACCATTCTCCAAGATGCTTTGTATAAAAACCAAAGTATTGCCAGAACATATCAACCGATCGTTTGAAAAATGGTAAAAATTTCTTTTCAAAGGGTTGATAAAAACCGTATGCAAATTGATATCTATTTTCATCTACTCCCCAATCCTTTGGATCTTCGCCTGCTGTATAATTGTCCATAAACGGTTTTTTATGATGTTTCGCGACCACAAAAAATAGTATAGTAACCAATACGGCGGCAAAGCCAAAAATTATCGCAGCATTCAGCGTATTGAGTTGACCGAATGAACCCGGTAATTTAGACAAGGAAGTTAATATATATTTTGCAGGCAGACCAATAGAATTAAAAAATGGGATTAGTGGTTTTAATACTAATCCGGGGAATACTCCTATACTAATTATCAAGATCATTCCTATCCACATGGGTATTTGCATTAAGAACGGAACTTCTTTTACGCTGTCCCTATGCTCAGGTTTGATCTGTCCCAAAAATATGGAGTGTAATGCTCTATAAAGATATAGAAATGCGCCGGTTGAAGCAAAGAACATTGCAACCGCCATTAGATAAAAATGTTTTTCCAATATTGCCTGAAAAATGATCCATTTGGATGTAAATCCGTTCATTGGGAAAATTCCTGCTGCTGCGATAATACCAATCAAAAATGTCATAAATGTTATGGGCATTTTATATGCTATCCCGCCGAGTTTACTCATATCAGCAGTTCCTGTTCTAAAATAAACCGCAGCAAGTGTTATAAATATAATAACCTTGAATATCATATGGTTAATGGTATGAAAAATCCCGCCTTCTATGCCCAGTGGGGTAGTTAAAAAAATCGCAGTTAAAATATATCCTACATTCGCAACAGATGAATATGCCATTAACCTTTTCATATTATTTTCTGAAAACGCTAATACGGTTGCTACTATGGATGTAATTATTCCTAACCATGAGAGAAAATATGCAGTTGTAGGAACTCCGTGATAGGTTCCCGGAATAAATCCTTTTGATAAAAGGGGATAAATGAACAATAGTATTCCGAAAATACCGAATTTTATCATTATTCCTGAAATGAAAGGACTAAAATCCGCCGGTGCCGAACTATGTGCTCGCGGTGCCCAAACATGAAAAGGATAGGCTGCGGATTTTACTAAGAATGCAATAAAGAACGGTATCAATAACCAAAATGTGTGAATACTCGCTTTATGGGAAAGAAGGATTGAAATAGATGTTTTGATATCCAGTGTTTGAGTATTCTTAAAAACCAGCCAAATCCCAAGCATTAATGCCATACCGCCCAATACATTAAGAGCGAAATAATACATAGAATCTGAATAGAACTTTTTCTTTCCTTGATTCACTATAAAAAAGACCGGCCAGGTCAAATATTCCCAACCCACAAAAAACAATATAAAATCCTTTGCGAACAGAATCAATATGGATGCTGAAAGAATTAAGGTCCAGAGTGGAACAATATTCTTTGAGTATTTACTTTTTGAGAATCCCAAAGAAAATAATCCGTTAAAAAAGGATATTCCGAATATTAATATGGCGAATATCCATCCAAGCATATTGTTTTGCAAGGTAAATTTTATCTTAATATTACCTAAATAAATGATGCTTTTAAATGCTTCATAATATTGCCATTGCCCGTATAATCTTAGTAGTAAGACAAAGGAAAATCCGGTGTATAAAATAAAAAGTATCCATGAAATTACCTTATTTTCTCTAAAGAACAGCCAAATTATAAGGGAGATCAATATACCCAAGATGACAATAGTACCGAATGTTATCATCATTACCTCCTTTAACCGAGAACCATGCGGATATAACTCCCGCTATTCATAATTATTTTTGTTGCATCATTTAAAACTTGATTCAATAATTGAGGATAGACACCAATAACAACGATCGTCAATGATAGTAAAATTACGACCATTAAATATCCAAGAGGTATTTTTTTCTTTTCAATTATTTTTCCCTCATCTGTTTTAAACAGATGGAAAACTACTCGTATAAGGTAAACGCTTTCTGCAATTGCTGCTAAAAGAACAATGGAAATTGGAAGTATCCGTCCAGCCGCTATGCCGCCGCCAACGATATTGAATTTGCCCCAAAATCCCATAAGTCCGGGAATACCGGCAAGGGATAAAGCGCCGATCAAGAATATCCCTGTAAGATAAGGATGGTTCTTTCCGAATCCTCCCATCTTTTTAACATTTTCTGTACCTGCTTCATAGATGATGAACCCGGCTAATAAAAATAGGAGCATTTTGGCAATGGAATGCGAAAGGATCTGAAAGAAACCACCATATACAGAGAGATCATTACTTATACCTGCGGCAATGAGGATCAACCCCATTTGGCCTATTGATGAAAAGGCAAGTATTTTTCTTAGATCATAAGTAAAATATGCTGAAAATTCTCCGATTACAACTGTAATTACGCCAAACCAGACAAGCATATTTCCAAAGGACCTCATTCCGCCATAAAGATATCTGAATCTGAATAATAGATATCCTGCTGCAATGGAAACGATACCGGCTAATAGTGCTGCTATGGGGATATTTGCTCCCTTATATGCATTTGGTACCCACATATTGAATGGGAAAATCTCTGCTTCTACAAAAAAACTTGTGAAGATCAATGATAATATAAGAAATTTCAAGTTATTTGGGATTTGATAGAACTTCGAACTTATATGGGCAAGATTCAAACTACCTAAAATATGATATGCTAAGGTTACGCCTAATAATAAAAATAATGAGGTCATAGATCCTATTATAAGATATTTTATGCTTCCTTTTAATGCCTGTTCCTTGCCTGAATATGCGATCAATGAATATAATGCAATGCCTGTGATCTCAATGAAAACGAACATATTGAAAATGTCACCCGTAAGGATCATTCCTGCTGTTCCTGCTATGGCAATATTATATAGTGTATAAAATTTCGAATGCTCTTTAAAATTATTATCAAAAAAGAAGAGGTTCAAAAATGCAAGGATATAAATGATCATTACAAAGAGCAGGGAAAGCTTATCTCCAACCAAGACAATACCAAAGGGTGGTTTCCATCCTCCCAATATAGCTTTTACCGGAACTTGAAGTGTAATAAAGAAATATACGGCAAAGCCCATACCCGTTAACATGGAAAGAATGGTAACGATCTTCGAAGCATATTTTCCAAGTCCTTTAAAAATCGGTATTAAAAAGGCAAATACAAGAGGAAGTACGATCAATAAAACTATACTATTCATCTATATTCTCCTTTTCATTTTCACTTCTTTCAAGTGAAAGTTTTCCCGTTTTGTAATAGTAATTGACAATAAGTATTAATGCTAATGCAGTTGTTCCCAAGCCGATAACGATTGAGGTCAAAACAAGAGCCTGAGGAAGTGGATCTACGAAATTAATTGGTTTGGTAAGATCCAATAAACTGTGAATAATTGGAACCTTTCCACCATTTTGATATCCTAAAACTATCATGGTTAAATTTATTCCCGTTTCAAGGATATTTAATGATAATAATAATTTTATAAGATGGCTCCTTGTTATCAAACCAAATATGCCAATTAACACTAGCCCAATAGAGCCTATTAAAAATAACCAGAACATTTATTCCTCCTCTGTAAATCGGTTCACAAGCGAACCCAATTCCGATGCGACCTTTAAGCCAATGACAAGATTAATATAAATTACAATTCCCGAAGAGAACAGATTCCCCAGCGGACCGGGGTTTAAAAAATTCTGCAAAAAGGATCCCTTTATGAACAATCCAAGCAGACCAATGGTTAAAAAAGATAATCCTGCTACGGTTTCAAGTACAGAAAGAAGTTTTTCATTGATCTTGAATTGTGCAATGAGAAGTAAGAGCAATCCCGTTGCAATAACCGCACCCCCTGCAAAACCGCCTCCCGGGGTTAAATGCCCGTGGAAAACAATATAGATACCTACAAGTAATGTGATGAGGTATAGAGGAATAAGTCCGTTCCTTACAATAAAACTCGGCTTTGTAAGTTTTTCCTTTCTCTTCAATGAAGGAAAGAGCATTAGAAATCCCGTAAGAGAGGTAAAGAGTACCATTACCTCGCCTAATGTATCGAAACCTCGATAATTAACTACAATAGAAGTAATGATATTTGCTGTGCCGTCCTCTAAGTTTTTAGTTCCCGGTTTATATGGAACCTTAATGCCAGAAAAAAGTTTATTGGATACATTTCTTGAACGGTTAACATTCTTTTCAATCATATTATACGAAACGCGATCAGTTGTTTTTGTTTTCCCAATAAGTGGCTTACCATTCTTATCAATGATACCTTGATAGAAAGCATAACCAAGAAATAATATTAGGAGTATTCCAAAGATCGTTCGTGAAGGTCTAACGCTTTCCATCTTTTCCCTCCTTTTGTTCAATTTTTCTTATGGCAAATACAAAAATTGCAATAGTTAAGCCTGCACCGATAGACGCTTCTGTCAACGCAACATCCGGTGCTTTCATTAAAAGAAATAGGACCGAAGCAATTAGGGATACAAAACCCGTAACAATTACAGCGTGCATAATTTTTTTTGCGAATATTACATAAACCGCTGCTATCCATGTTAAGAGTATAATGAAGGGTATACAAAATTCACAAGGATTCATTTCTTTTCTCCTTTTTTTAACATATCTTTTTCAAGGATTAATTTTTCTTTATTCTCGCTATTGCTTGAATAAGCTGCTCTTGCAAGGTTGTGTGATGATATGGGATTTGTTGCAATAACGAAAATTGCAATAAAAACAAATTTGAACCATGCTTGCGGGAAAAGGAAAATGCCGCCAATAGCAACAGATATTAGACCCAAAGTAGAGGCTTTTGTTCCTGCTTGTAACCTATTAAGTATATCCGGCATTCTCAAAATTCCCAATCCGCTTAAAAAGGAAAATAATACTCCAATAAAAATAAAAATAATTCCTATAATTGACCAGATCATACTATACTCCTTTTTCAATATATCGAGCTATAATAATGACCGATGCAAAAGCAAGAATGGCATAGACAATGGCAATATCTAAAAAGAATGGGTTTTTAAACTTAATAGAAACGATTATTAAAAGGGATGTTGTAACGGTAGTTAATGTATCGAGAGCCATGGTTCTATTGGCTTTCCCGGGACCTATTATCATTCTAATAAAAATAAGGATAATTCCGATTGCAAGTGTTAGTATCCAAATCCACAAAATTGTATTACTTACCATCAATTCCTCCTTTTAAGAACCCTTCAAAGGGATGCAATACCTCTTTTTCCAGCCACTCGCTTGTTTCTTCTTTCGGCTTGACGCAGTGAATATAAAAATCACCTTCCTTTACATCGACAGTAAGTGTGCCGGGTGTCAATGTAATTGAATTAGCAAGCCATATTTTTGATGCGTTCTTTTTTAAAGTCGTTTTCCCCTTTAAGATCGCGGGTTTTATAGGAAGTTTTGGATTAATAACAATTAATGCCAATTGAATATTCGCCTCGAACATTTTATAAATGAAATAGGGAACATAGCCCAATAAAATAAGTAACCGCCATGGATAAAGGGCATCTAAACCCGTTGAAATATGAGATACCGCTAAGAGTGAAACAAAAATACTCACAATTGCACCAATTATTACTTCTTGAATATTAAAAGGCATGGTAAGGCCCATCCAGATAATAAAAAATACAATAAATGAAAACAAAAATTTAGAAACCTTCATTAAGCCTCCTTTTTTAAACATTTTTTCATACAGAAAGAGATCAATTCAAGCTCTCTTGAAAGATCAATATTTCTAATATATATTTTTTTCCCTTCACAAGGTAAAATGGCAGATGTAAAATTTAAAATACCTTTTACCTTTTTAAGATCAATATTTTTAAATATTGATCTCACTGCTGCCGAGGGTACGCTAAGAATAATTATTTCAACACTATTTTTATCAATGAATTTTTTCAAGTTCTTTATATCATATATTTTAATGCCATTTACCCTCTTGCCTATTTTTTGATAATTAAGGTCGAATGCTCCTACAAACTTGAAGTTAGCATCAAAAAATCCCTGATATTTCAATAGGGCTGTTCCCAAATTTCCCACACCAATTAAGGCAACATTTTTCATAGTATTCAACCCGAGTATCTCCCTCACTTTCTTAATAAGATTCTCAATTTCATAACCCTTTCCCTTAATACCGAATGCCCCGAATTGAGTAAAATCTTTTCTAACCACGGAAGATTTGATCCCGCATAATTTGGCAATTTCTACGGATTTAATGATATTTTTTCTTTTTCTTTTTGCGATATACAAACATCTTAAATAAGTTGTTAATCGAATGACAATAATTTCGGAAACGCCACTTGTTATATTTTCCATTCAAACTCCAAATTTCTTTAAAGCAAAAAGAGTAAAACACAAATAGTAAGTGAAAGTTATAACTTTCACTTGATTATATAAAATAATTTATATGATGTCAAGGGAAAAAACAAATATTATTTTGATAAGCTGCGGGTCAAGTGGTATAATAAAATAATGGTAGTATTTTACAGGATATAATTTGTGGATAAATATAATTTTAAAGATCATTATTTAAAAGCAATCTATGAACGCTCCATAATATATAAAAATATTGGAAATTTCAAAGATGCAAAAAGTGGTTTTGAAAATGTCCTTAAAGAAAGGAATAGTACATTTTATTTCGATGCAAAGGTAGCTTATATTTCTTTGCTTGATATGGCAAATCTTATTAAAAATGCTATCGAACAATTGGAGCGTTTATTAAAAGAAATTTCAAAAAAAGATATAGAAAAGAAAATAACTGTAATTTTTGCAATAAATAATATCTTTTTAAAAAAAGGTGAATATAAAAAGGTGCTTTCTTATCTTTATAAGGCAGAGAATGTTATTAAAGAAAATAAGAGCAATGAAAAATTATTTTTTAAAATTCAATTACAAAGAATATCTATATTCTGGAATTTAGGACAATGGGAAAAAGCTGTCGATGTTTATAATTCTATCAAAGATATAAATTCTCTTGACCATATGGATCGTTATAAACTTTATAACAATATGTCCATGATCTATTCCAATGTTGAAAAAAAACAAAAGGAATATGAATTTCTTTTAAAAGCTTATAATATTGCAAGAAAAATAGAATATAAAAGGGGTATTGCTATAAGTGCCTTGAATTTAGGGGGGCATTTTATTAAATATAATGGATTATTAAAAGCCATGTCTTACAATAGAACTGCTTCATATCTTTTCAAAGAAATAAATTTTCAAATAGGTTTAGGTGTTGTTTTCAACAACATTAGCCTGATTCTCATTAAATTAGGGAATTTTAAAAAGGCTTTAACATTGTTAAAAAAAGCCCTTGAATCCAATAGAACAACAGGATATTCAAGAGGAACAGCAATGGCAGAAATAAATTTTGGATATATTTATATAAAATTATGCAAATTCAAGGAAGCATCTGATCATTTAAAAAAAGCAGAAGCTATACTAAAGAAAAATAAAAATGATATTTTACTCATACAGTGTTATACTAATAAAGCGGAATGTTATTTGGGTTCGGGGGACAAACAAAAAAGCTACTCTTTTATTCTCAAGAGCTTTCAAATTATTAATAAAACAAAGCAATATGAAGAATTAAAAGGATTATATGGAATATTGTCACGCTATTACTGGGTGTTAAATAAAAAAAGAGCATTTAAAATCTTTCAAAAGTCATTGTCGCTTTCCAAAAAAGATAATGATGTCTACGAATATCTCAATACCCTTTTTGAATTTTCCCAAATGATCAATGAAAAATTCAAGATAAATATATTAATTAATGCACTGGATTTCGCATTAGAAATGATAAAAAATACAGATTTTGCGATTTATTTGACATTGATAGAAGAAAGGAAGGAAAAGCTTAAGAACATTTAAAGGTTAGAGTAATTTTTCAAATCAACTTTTTTTCTTGATTTTTTTTGAAAAAGTGCTATACTGTACACATAAACTAAAAATGTGGGTTCAGATCCGCGCGGAGGTAGAGATGCGAAGAAGGCTTTCTGTATTTTTTCTCTTTGGGTTAGTATTAGTTCTCTTATTTGCAGGTTGTGCGAAAACTTCAGATTTTCAAACAATTCCATCAAACGATGCGGTTTTTACAGTTCAAGGGACATCCGGATCTTTTTCAACCTTTTATAATCAACCCCCAAATACGAAAGGAATTGATAATGAAGTAGTTAAATTTATAAATAGTGCAACAAGTTCAGTAGATATAGCAATTTACAATATTAATAGACAGGTTATTGTCAGTGCTTTGGTTGCCAAAAAACAGTCAGGCGTCCCTGTTAGAATGGTAACAGAAGCCGATTATTATAATAAATCCACATATAAACCGTTTTATGATCAACTTGAAAATGCGGGTATCACAGTAGTTCCGGACATTGGAACTGCTTTAATGCATGATAAATTCATCGTTGTTGACGGTCAAAAGGTATTGACAGGGAGCTATAACTATACGGATAGTCAAACCACAAAAGACAAAAATATGATCATTGAAATAGCTTCATCCCCGTTAGCGTCATATTATTTACAAGAATTTAATCAAATGTTCGTTTATAAAAAATTTCATGGGAGTAAAACACATATTTCGGGTTCATGTTATGTGGATGGTTCATTGGTACAAGTATATTTTTCACCCAAAGTGGGTGCCTTAACAGCCATGGAAAATGCAATTAATTCCGCAAACTCCAATATTTGGTTTGATATTTTCACTTTTACAGCAGATAATATTTCTGCTGCAATGATCAATAGATACAATAGCGGAGTATCGGTAAAAGGGACCTTTGACAATTGGCAGGCAGGCAGTCGCTATTCAGAATATTTGCCAATGCATAATGCAGGTATTGCCGTTAAAAAAGATACATATTCAGGATTTTTACATGAAAAGATCATGGCAATTGATGCCTATACAACAAGCGATCCCATTGGAATTATCGGTTCATTTAACTGGACGGCGTCAGCGGATTCAAGTAATGATGAGAACCTCTTGATTATTCATAAGAGCTTTGTTGCAAATTCCATTCGCGGACAATGTGTTTATGTTTATAATAATTGGGCTCAATAAGAACAAGTTAAATTTAATTTTCAATCATTAATTTCTATTTTCGCATTAGAAAAATGTTTTAGCCTGAAAATTACTTGATTATTATTGTTTATTCCATTATAATATGGTATGAAAAAGGTTTGGGTAAATGTTGCAAGATCATTTGAGGAAGCAGAAGAATTTGATTTTGAATACTATCTTAATATGACGCCTGAAGAAAGATTGGATATAATGCAATTTCTCAGAGATGAATATATAAAAACTAAGGGATTAAACAAAAATGAGATTAGAAAAGGACTACGAAGATCTATTAAAGTTATTAAACAAAAATAAAGTTGAATATTGCATTGTCGGCGCTTTTGCCATGGCAGAATATTCTATCCCCAGATTTACAAAAGATATGGATATTTTAATTAATCCGATTGTTGAAAATGCAAAAAAAATAATCAAAGCATTAAAGGAATTTGGATTTACAGATTTGAATATCAATGTAGATGATTTTTCAAAAAAAGGACAAATAATACAACTGGGATTTGAGCCTATAAGAATAGATATCTTGACATCAATAGATGGTTGTGATTTCAATGAAATTTGGAAAAACAAGATCATTGGGAAATACGGACATATAAAAGTATTTTTTATCGGGCTCAATGAACTAATAAAAAACAAACAAGCAACAAATAGAAAACAGGATCAAGCAGATCTGGAAATATTGATTACAATTAAAAACAATAAAAAGAAAAAATAACCTGCAATTCTTATAATAATTTCTTTTTCAAAACAACTAATATTTTATAGATTTCATCTCTGATCCTATCATCACCAAGTGAAGTATCAATTTTTTCTACTTTTTTTAATATTGACTTTTCCAAATTTTGCATGATATTCATTCCTTCTTCACCGTATTTTTCTCGCAATTCGTCCATAAATGTTTCATTTTCATAAAGCATCTCCGATGCCAGTTGTTTTATTTTTTTAATGTCCATAAAATCTCCCATAATCCTATTCTTATATTGTCAAAAGGTCAATTGCCTTCTTGACCATATGTATCACCAACTTCCTGTAGCACCCCCGCCGAAGGAACTTCCACCACCAAAACCACTTTTACTTTTCCCGCTCAGTAACATTTTTATTAAGATGATCAATATGATCCCGGCAATGGAAAGTAAAACCCAACCCCAGCCTTTTTTGCCTTGCTTTAAAAAATTTATTCCGGCAAATAAAAACACCAAAAACAATATTCCTAATATTATATGCCATTTATAGAACGCAAACCATGAAACTTTTTTGGTAATCTTTTCAATTATTCCACGGCAGCCCTCGGAGATTCCTCTCGAATACTCATTGTTCTTGAAATAAGGAATAATATTATTATCAATTACGCCTTGCATTATCTTATCATACATCTTAGGATAACCGCCGCCAAGCTGGATACGCATCTTCCTGTTCTCAATGGCTACCAAGAGCATTACACCGTTATTTTCCTTTTTATGACCCACCCCCCAGTGATTAAAAAGGTTTTTAGCAAAACTCTCTATATTTAGGTCATTTGTATCATAATCATAAATAGAATTGATCGTTACAACAACCAGTTCTATCCCTGTTGAATATTCAAGGTCAGAAAGCATCTTGTGAACAGCATCGTAATCCGTTTGATTTAGAACCTTTGCAAAATCATTGATATAATCATCCGTATGGTTAGGATAATTCTCTGCATAGAGAAATGAGAAGATCCCAAAAACAATAAAGAGAATAATGAATAACTTATTTTTCATTTGCTTCTCCAATCTCTTCATAAGATATGGCATCAGAAAGTTCATTCACATCCCCTTTCTCGAAAGGAAAAAATTCAGCAAGTTGTTCGCCTGCTTTCTTTACGCCTTCAGCAATACCATTAGCAAAATTACCTTTTTTAAAATTCTCGATTACAATATCCTTTGTGGATTCCCAAAATTTTTCAGGAACCTTTTCATCTATCTCGTCATCACCCATTATTGCGAATTTTTTACCCTTGGTATCCAGATAGAACAGTACACCATTTTTTAATTTTGTCTTTCTCATACCCAATTTAACAAAGATTGCCCTCGTTCTTGCTATAGTATCAGGATAATCATTGATGTCGATATGAACCCGAATCTCCCCTGATGTGTCTTTTTCCGCATGCTGGATAGCGTCAAGAATTTTCTTCTCATCCTCTTTTGAAAAGAATTTCTTATACATAACTTCCTCCTTAAAAACAATTTTCTATATTATTATAACATTAAAAAAAAAATCAACCAAGAAAAAAAATAATTGCAATATTTGTGAAGGTATCACTTCAAGGTTTTGTCAATAGTGCCATCTGGCAGCATATTGTCAGGGTGGTATTTGCCTGATTCTTCCATTTGATAGCGAATACATTTATCGTGATTACCAAAACAATAATCCTCAATATATTTTTCATTAAGCAATCCCTTTTCATAATATATCCTCATTGGGCAACAGCAGTACCATTTACATTCTTTATTTTTGTCAAATTCCATTTTATTTTAACTCAATTTATTTATTGTCGTATGTATCAATAAAAATTTTCCCATCTCTTTGAAAAAAATATGCTCTTTTCATTTTTCCAATCTCTTTTTTATATATTCAATTGTTGATCTTGATCTTTTAATATAAGTCTCTTTTTCTTTACCCTTTAATCTGTTTTTCTCTTTAGATATCTTTTTTAATAGTTTTTTTAAATACCTATTGTCGTATTTTTTTTGTAAATGATCAATGACCAGTATTCGATATTTCAAAGAACCTTTTAACGATATGAGATCGGAGATATAACCGGATCTGGACTTTTTTATTATTTTGTCAACGGTGATGCCAAACTCAGAAAGTGGTAATGAAAAATTTCCCAAAGCATTTTCTTCTATTTTTTTTGGTTTGATCTTTTTCCCTTTATTCGTAATAACATTATAACATTCCCAATCATTTATTTTGACATAATCGTTTTCTGCAAACTTTTTGCAATATTCAAAATTTTTATTATCTATCCATAGAATAGGAAAATCATTACGAATCAAATATGATGTAATAAAAACATCTTCCTTTGTTTTTACATTATATAAATGAAGATCTTTGGTGTAATTCATTTTATAGGTATAATAAAGTATGTGCTTTTTATCGGGGGAGTAAATATAATTTAATCCGCTTGGGGTAATATTGATTATCTCCTTTGTCTTTATATTCATTTTTTTCCAGATACCCTTTTTGGGCGAACTGCAATATACAAAATTATCACTATCAAGCCATTTTACCGGAAATCCGGCATGTATGAATTCAGCAGGGATCTTCTCATCTTGTTTTGTTAGAAGATCATATAGATGAAGTTCTCTTTTATAGTCCTTTTTGCTGCATATATAAAGTATTTTTTTCTCATCGGGGGATAGGGCCGGCTTAAATCCCTCGGGTAAGATATTGCTCATTTTTTTTGTAATAAGATCATACCTGAAAATACCCAATTTATTTGATATGGATTCTTTCTTATGAGTATGGCTATATGTTTGTAAACTCAGGATGATATATTTTTCCTTAAATATTGTAGTTGCTATTTGGTTATTTCTAAAAAGATATTTTTCATGATCATAATCAATGATATTCTGCAATGTCTTTGTCTTTAGATCATAGATATACGCACCGTTCTTAACAAGGACATACTTGGGTATTCCTCCATCGGGAAAAGCGGTGATCCCCTCAGCCCTCAAATACGCCGAAATGCCAAAATAAAATACAACCTTACTTTTATCGGGATTATATGCGACACCCTTAAAATTTGTCTTTATAGAAGGAATATCGCTATAACAGCCTATAAAAAAAATAAAAATTGTAACGATAAAGAATGAAATAACATATTTTTTAACCTTCATAAATCAACCTCATTATAATATATTATAACTTTTTTTTACTGTATTTCAAATTAATCACTTATTGTTTTTTTGTGATTCAGACATAAGCATACTCTTATTTAAATAGTAAATGGTTACAACATTATTATATTGGTTAAATATGAAAATATATTCTAAGTCCACCACATTGAGTTTGCCCAGAACATTTAAAAATTACTGTAATGAATAAAAAAGGAGAATTTTAATTTGTTTATTTTCAAAAAATTTATTATAATTTTGTATGAAGAATAAAGTAAATATAGTTCATTCCTTGCTTATTGTTATTATTATTTTGTTTATGGGATGTCATAATGTGGTTAAGGATGAGGTTCAAAAGAGCAGTAAAAGCAATTTTGGTGCAAGAATAGTTAAAGAAGCTAAAAAGTATCTTGATATCCCGTATCAATATGGAGGAACGGGTAACCCGGGTTTTGATTGTTCCGGTTTTGTAATGACCGTTTTTGCAAAATGTGGGGTCAAATTACCAAGAATGGTAAAAGATCAAATGAAATATGGTGTAAAGATCAATCGCGGTGAAGAATCACCGGGGGATCTTATTTTTTTCTCAGTTAAAAAATTCGGCAAGGTAGGCCATGTAGGCATAGTAACTGGAAATGGAAAAATGATACACAGTAATTCAACAGGCGGTTCAGTTCGTATATCAAAATATGTGGGGAATTCTTATTGGGAATCACATTTTAAGACCATAAAAAGAATAAAAGAGTAATCGTAACAGGAAAATGAAATGGTCATATTTGGGAAATAAATAAAAAATGTGTACAATATGATAATTGCAAGTTTTTTTTATGAAAAAAATATTTTTGATCTTATCTTTATTATTTGCTATATTTGTTCCAGCCGAAGAATTGAATCATAGCAAAAATGAATATACTCCTTCTATTTATTTAGATGCATATAGTTTTATTGATATTAATTTTGTAAAGGATAATATTAAATTTGTAAATTATGTATTAGATCCGAAAGTTGCAGATATATACATTCTAATAACAGATAGAAGCACTGCAAGCGGCGGAAATGAATATACCTTGAAATTTAAGGGACAGCATAGGTACGAAGGGCTTGATTTTAAGCTGACATTTAAAGTAAATTCAATTGATACCAATGAGGTCATTAGAGAGAATAT
Organism: bacterium; assembly: GCA_021162505.1. GTDB lineage: Bacteria > AUK180 > AUK180 > AUK180 > AUK180 > AUK180. Next base: position 13,585 of record JAGGYO010000095.1, on the reverse strand, counting down.
GGTACAGGCATTATTGAAAGGTCTTTACCCCTATTTTTTAGGAACTTCCGCAGAGCAGGATTTTTCACTAAAATATCTTAAAAAAGAATCCATCAAAGCAGTAATTGATCCCTGGAAAAACTGGATATTCAGTATTTCATTAAGCGGCTTTTCAAGCGCTCGGGCAACATCCACATCAAGTTATTATCATTTGAGCTTAAATATTTCCAAAACCACACCGAAAGATATTTACTCTCTATATTTTAACTACAATAATAATTTAACGGATATCCATTCTTCAGTTCTTAATTATTTTAATCAAAGCATTTCCAAAAGTTTTTTCAGTAAATTTGTAAAGGGAATAAATGAACATTTTTCTTTGGCTTTTTTCCCCGGAGCAGAAAACTCCCCTTATAGTAATTTGAAATTAAAAACATATATAAAAACTGCAATAGAATATAACTTTATTCCCTATTCTGATTTTTCAATGGGTAAGATAGTATTACAATACGCTTTAGCGCCTATATATCAGACCTATTACGACGAAACCATTTATGGTAAAATCAAGGAAATGTTATATAAAGAGGAACTTAATTTTTCAGTGGAAATAATTAAAATATGGGGGGATGCGAATATTTCAATATTCGGTTCTAATTATTTTCATGATCTTACCAAAAACCAATTTGGAGCTTCATTATATTTTTCCATAAGATTATTAAAAAGATTAAAACTTTTTTTATCGGGAAATTACTCATTTATTCACGACCAATTGGCACTTTCAAATACGGGCGCTACCGATGAAGATATACTGCTTCAAAAAAGAGAACTTGAGACATCATACAATTATTATTTTAATATTGGCTTAAGCTATAGTTTTGGTTCCATCTACAATAATATCGTGAATACTAGATTTTAAGATCTAATTTTTCCCATTATTTAGCGGAATGATGAAATAAAATGTTGTTCCCACTCCATAAGTAGATTTAACGAATATTCTTCCTTTATGTAATTGGACTATTTCTCTGGATATGGCTAATCCCAGTCCGGTGCCTCCCTTTTCCCGTGATAGACCGTTATCAACTTGATAAAATGTTTTAAAAACATTATCAAGTTCTTCTTCTTTCAACCCGATCCCCGTATCTTCAACGGCGAACATTAAAAATTTTCCTTTCTTACTTGGTTTTTTATCTACCTTCATCCCTTGAACCTGTCGGGTTATTAATTTTATATATCCCTTTTGAGTAAATTTTAATGAATTGGTAATAAAGTTAAGAATGACCTGTTTTATGCGTAAAGAATCAAATACCCCGGTTTTTTGAAAACATTCTTTTTCTACAATAAAATCCAGATCAACTTTATTGAGCAGGGGACTGACCTCCATTTCGATTTTTTCGATGAATTCGTCTAATTTTATTTCCTTCATTGCTATTTTGAATTTTTTCAGATCCAACTTTGATACATCTATGAGATCATTAATGAGGTTCAATAAATCCTTAGCAGAACTCTCAATATTTTTTAAGCTATCTTTTTGATTATTATTGATCTCCCCGATTATTTCATTTGCTATTAATTGACTAAATCCTATTATTGATGTAAGGGGAGTCCTGAGCTCATGTGAGATCATTGAGATAAATTGTGTTTTGATCTTATTCGCTTCTTCTGCTTTTTCCTTTGCTGTAGATAATTCTCCAAGTGTAACCTGCAATTTTTTATTAATGTTCATATAATTTTCATTGAGATCTTTTAATTGTGTTATGGTTGCCTGTAACTCCTCGTTCTTTGAATTTAATTCTTCAGTTTTCATTGACACGGTTTTTTCCAACTCTTTGTTCCAGGTTTCCAATTGCTGAGAATAAGTAAGTATCTCTTTTCTCATTTTTTCAAAATTATTTGCCAAAAGCCCGATCTCATCATTCCTATCTACGATGTCTATTGTTTTTGTTATATCCATCCTTGTAATGTCATTTACTTTATTAGAAAGGTCAATGATCGGTACGCTTAAAGAATCAACAAAAAAATAAAAGGAAATTATCAAGATAAAAATAATAAATAGCAGAAACCCCAAAAAATAATTAAAATATTTATTTACCTCCTGATTTAATGTATATTCATTCAAAAACAGGACTATTTTATTTTTAGTTTCTTTTTGTGACGGTAAAAATAAAAAATCTGCACTCTTATGACTTGCAATATTTCTTGATATCTCAATGGATCTACTCTCATTTGCATGTGCTCTTTTATAATAATAAAATATTGTGTTGTTCTTATAAATAATGATCTTATCAACGCTCTTATTATCTTCTAATCCCTTTAATATATTTTCAATAGAATCAATATTCTCTGTCCATAGGGGAAATTCAAGTGCATTTGAAATATTATTAACGGTAAAATCAAAATTTTCCAGATATTGTTTTTTAATGATACCATTTCTGACCTTGTTCAGAAAAAAGATCATAAATAAAAGGATCAATATGATAAAAGGAATAAAAAGAAAAATCATTTTGGTCTTTATAGAAACGAATTGCTTCATTTAATTACTTTGATGTCCCCATATGTTAAATTCAGGGTAAAATCGTATTCTTCCATTATATTGCCATTAATGAGAACACTATATGCCGGGTTTTCCAGCAGATATTCTATTTTGCTTTCTTTTGCTTCCAATAGTGTTTTGCCGGAGAAAATCCCCATTGCATAATAATCGGGTAATATGGCGATAAAACACCCGTTCTTTATGAAACCCATTGAAAATCCAATGAAAGGAATATGCTTTTTGTAAATAATCCTGAATATATTGAAAATACTTGTCTGATTATAGATCTTTACATCATATACCGCCATGACAACATAACCCTCTGGAATATTCATTTTTTCAAAGTATATACCAATATCAGTGTCCATAACAGCAAATTTGAGATCTAATCCTTTTAATGAGAGCTTCTTGATATATTCATCATGGTTCTTCTCATACCATTCTTTTGAACACGGTATTATTATACCACGCATATTAGTTATTATTTTTTTTAATAGGATCGCTTTTCGAAATAGATCCATTTCCGAACTAATAAAAATTGTCCTTTTATTATTAATGTATAGAGCTTGATTAATAACCATTAGAGCAATGATCTTTATCTTTGAAGTGTGTTCTTTAATATGAATATACGCTTTTTCACCCAGGGTGAAACAGACATTTTCCGCAGTATCCTCAATTGAGAGAATTTCCTTATTAAGCGTAAATGTCTGGATCTTCTTTTTTTGTAACCCGGTCCTTATACCATTTATTATTTGATCAAAACTTTCGTATTCGAAGGATTTTACAATATAGATCTCTGAATATAAGGTGGTACATAGGATGAGAAAAAGGAAAAGAATTATTCTCTTAAAATTCATAGGCTACTTTTGCACCGAAGGTTCTTCCGGGCATTTCCAGATCATTATTATAACTGCTGCTTGTAACCTTTTCAACATAGTACATGGTATAATACTTGGTATCAAAGATATTTTTAATAAAGAGGGATGCTTTTATATTCAGTGTGTGAAAATTAAAATTTATATTATTCAGCCAATATGCCTTCCCGTCACTTTTTATCGGATTCCAGCTATCTCTTTCTCTTTCTCCGATATAGATATTTGCAAAGGAAATATTGAAATTATCATTATAATCATAGGTAAGGGTCTGGGTGGATTTTATTGCCGGATAATCATATTGGACTTTGTCCTCAACCTTGGCATCTGTATATGTAATATCAAATGTAAATTTTAACTTTTTAATGCTTGTTTCAAAGAAGATATTGCCTCCCCAAATATATTCCACTCCCACATTTTCATACCTATACTGTCCGGGTCCTATTTCAACTTTTTGAATTAAATTTATAAGCTCTTGTTTAAAAATGTCGGTAAAGATATAGAAATACCTATGTAAATACTTCACTGTAAATGAAAAAGATTCGATCTCTTCGGGTTTTAGATCTGTATTCCCCTCTACCCAGCTTGCTGTCTTTATTAGCATTTCTCGTGGTGTTGGAGATCTAAATGCTTTACCGTAGATAAATCCAAAGTGAAATATTTTCATTAAATTATACCCAACTGTGATTTTTGGTGAAATAAAACCCTGGGAAAAATGATTATAATCATAACGGGCAGAAAGTATCAAATTGAAATATTTAAAAAGATTCTCAACTCCCACCTGAGCAAAGGGAGCATAATTAAAATAATTTATAGGATCCAAATAATAACTCGAGGGATCTTCAAAGGTATCTGAATTATTGATATATTCATAGTCCTTGATATCCTTTAACATTATATATTCCCAATTGACCCCGCATAATATATTAAAAAGATCGTTTTTCACATAACTTAAAAGAAATTCTCCTGCAACTTTTTCGCTAATTTTTTTGGGATTAATAATGACGGTTTTTACAATTTCTGTTGAATTATAAACACTATATCCCCAAACAGAATTTCTATTATAAGTAAAATAATCAATAGATGTCTTTATCTGCAAATTATTCTTAAAGGTGTGATCATAATTCAATATAAAGAACATATCTCTAAAATCATAATTATATACACGGTTCATCAATACATCGTCCCATGTATATACGGGATTATTTAATTCAAATGTGCGATAACCAATGGAGATGATCTTTAATTGAAGGTCTTTGCTTTGAATATAACCGGAAATAAAGATGTTTTCCTTGGGATAATCGTTTATTAATACCGGCTTACTCTTTAAATTTTTATCAACGCCTATCCCCTTGTCATTCAAATAAGACATGGTAATGCCCATATTCAAGGTTTCTTTCTTCAGTCCAATAACAATATTCGGTTGAAATTTTTCGCTATTTCCCATTTCAAAAGAGATTTTTTTTGTTCCGTTTTTATTGTGAACGATATTAATATATCCTGCTACTCCGCCCGTCCCGTAAAGAGAGGAAAAGGGTCCGAAGGAAACTTCGATTTGTTTGATATTTATTAATGGGTAATATTCATCAACATAACTCTGGTTATAAAAGGGATCATTTATGGGTATCCCGTCGATCAAGAGGAGAAATCTTTCATTGTGTGAATTAATGATCCCATTAGCAAAGATCAACCCGGTACCGGATCTATACCGCGAATAATATGTTCTAGAAAGCAATTGGATGAGGTCTTTTAAGATGGTAATATTTTGGTCTATTAAGAATTCTTCATCAAATAGATAGACATTTTCGCTTATCTTCGTATAATTTGTGGGCATTTTATACTGTGTTTCGATCAAGACCTTGTCCAACTTTAAAAAGAGATCTTCATCTGCAAAAAGAGCAGACCAAACAAAAAACAACCCGAAAAGAAAAAGAAAAGGTTTTTTCATTTATTCCCCCCAAAAATATTTTACATTAAAAGCTTTCAGTTTATCTTCATATTTTTTTACACTAACGATTTTTATGCCGATTTTATCCTCTAATTGTACAATTGATTTTACTATCTCCTGTTTTATATAGTTTTTTTCAAAAGAAATAAAGATAAAACTATGTAAGAATACATATTCAGGCTTAACGGTAAAAATGGTATCTATATTTGAAGTATATGTTCCATAATCAAAAAGTGCTAATTTAAAGCCCATGTCTCGTATTTTTTCAAGATATTCTTTTAAAAAGAATACCTTCTCCCATAAATTGATATCGCTTAATGCAAGATGTACATTTTTCATATGTTTGAATTTCATGAGAAAAAGAAGAAATTCGGAATCAATGATCTGAACGGGAATAGGTAGGATCAGCATTGTATCATTCCCATATTTCTCTGCAATGCGGGTAAAGATATTTTCGTATATTTCCCGAAGCTTATCTTCTTCCATCTCATCAAAAAGCCCACATATTCCAATACCATTTACCAATATTTTAATGAAATACCCAATCTGATTTTTTTCACTATCAATGATCTTTACATTTTTATAATCAATTTCATCAAATATTAATTTTTTATAATAATCCTCAAGCGTATTTTTTCTGGATGTTTTAATCCCTTTTATGACATCATACAAGGACATGAAAAGGGATGTTTCAAATTCAATTTTTTTACTATATTCTATTTTCACGGTATTTGCAATACAGGTAAAAGGTAATTTATTAAATTCGCTTAAGCCCGTAAAACATTGTTTTTGCAAAATATTGCGCGCAGCACTGGAAATATCTTTGATTTGGATTTTCGATTTTAAAAAAACAAGAAAATCGGAAGCACCTATTTTTCTGATAAAAAGAATATCATCCCCGAATTTTTTTGTGAGCTGTTCTTCACTGCATCGGATAAAATTTTCCAGGAACTCATTTATTATTTTCCAGCTGAAGATATCTTTATACTTTATGATCTCCTCCGTGCTGATATATGTTATGAAAAATTCTTCTTCATAGAATTTTTTTAATGTTTCAAAAATATTTGGTAAAATGGGGATCTTTATGAGCTTTTTATAGGTCTCATCTTCTTTGGCGATCTTATCCCTGGCTTTTTTATAATTGTCAATGATATATGATATCTTTTTTGAAATATTTCCTCTTCCCAAAATATTGTTTATTCTTTTCACGAGATTATCAATATCAAAAGGTTTTGTAATATAATCATCTGCCCCAATTGTCAATCCCTTTATCATGGATTCGGGTGTGGATAAGGCGGTGAGCATAAGGATCGGGATTGCGGCATAGATAGAGCTGCTGCGGAGCTTTTCACAAACCTCGTATCCGTTTTTCACCGGCATCATAATGTCTAAGATAAGAAGGTCCGGCATTATATGTTTCTTTTCAATGAGATCAATTACTTCTCCTCCGTCTGAAGCTTCTACAACTTCAAATCCTTTTACTTCCAGCAATTGTTTTAATAGCATTCTAATAGATTCTTCATCGTCAGCTACCATGATCAATTTTTTTTCAGTCATAATTTCTTCCTTTTAAATATTTCTTACATAATTCAATGAGGTTTTTAAGCTTAAAGGGTTTCACAAGATAGTGGTTTGCCCCAAGATTTAACCCTCTTTCAATATCATATTTGCTCACATAAGCGGAAATGATAACAACGGGAATACTCAATTGCATTCTCTTGCGTATATCTTTGAGAATATCAAATCCTGACATTTGGGGTAATTTAATATCTAATAGAAGTAGCCTTACTCTTTCCCGATTCTTTTTTATAAAATCCAAGCCTTCTTTCCCGGTGGAAAAGGTCATTATTTCTTGAGGGAAATTTGCTAATGTTAATGTAATTAAATCCTGGATCTTGACATCATCTTCAATGATTGCAATATATTCTTTTTTCTCTTTCATAGGCTATTTAAATATTTATTATAAGTATCATATGCATGCTTATTAAAGGCAATAAAGAAGACCTCTTTAATGTTTGGGAAGTTATTTAACAATTTTTTTACCGTCCAGACGGCGATCTTGGTCGCTTCTTCCAAGGGGTAGCCATAAACACCGGTGCTTATGGCAGGGAATGCAACACTCCCTAAACCATATTTTTTCATTTCTCTAAATACACTTGTATAACATTCTCTCAATAATTTTGCTTCTCCCTCCTTACCGCCATGCCATTTGGGACCGACTGTATGGATCACATATTTCGCCGGTAGCTCATATCCTAATGTTGTTTTAGCATCACCCGTAGGACATCCATTCAGTTTCCTGCATTCTTCCAATAACTTAGCTCCCGCCGTCCTGTGTATTGCTCCATCTACACCACCCCCTCCCAGCAGAGAATTATTCGCAGCATTAACGATGGCATCTACTTTAATTTTAGTAATGTCTCCCAAGACGATATTCATTTTCCCCATAAACAATAATTCCTACCCATACCATATTATAAGAATTTTTTTAAAAAAAGTAAAGGGTTTTGAAAATTTTTGATAATATGGTAGAATTTGGTGTGAAAAAAGGTTTTATTGTATCTCTTATTTTTATTTTCTTCACTTTCCTAATATTTTTTTCTCCCAGATTCTTCCATTTGCTCGATCTTAAATGGTTAGACCTTTTACAAAGAATAAAACCGGACCGTAATAGTAATAAAGTGGTCATTGTTGAGATAGACGATTCATCTATCGAAAAATATGGCCGTTTCCCATTTAATAGAGCGATCTTAGCCGAACTCATTGATAAAATATCAAAACGCGGTCCCGCTGTCATAGGTCTTGATCTATGGTTTCCCGAAACATCATCAAGTGATGAGACCCTTGCATCATCTATTTTTTATGCAGGAAATGTAGTGGGTTCGGTTTTTGTCAGTGAAGAAGATAGATCAAGCACTAATATTGAGGAACTCGATTATTTCCCTTCGACTAACAGTACTTCTCAAGAGGAGATAAAATCTTTTATTGGAAACAATTCCACCATTGCTTCGAACTTTATCAGTAGGGGACATTTACATTTCAATAGTGATTTCGACGGTCTCGTAAGGCATTATCATCCCTTTTTCATTTATGAGAAAAAGATGATATGGGGGTTAGCATTTGAAGTTTATAGGATTTATAAAGGGCTTGATTATGACAAGATAAATTTGATCAAAAAAAAGATTTTTATTGATAAAGAACCTATTCCCGTGGATGATAAATATATTTATTCTATACATTATTTGAAAACAACCGGGGTTATAGATTATATTAAGATGAAGGACATTATGGATGAGTCCAAGAAGTTCAATATCAAGGATAAAATAGTTTTGATCGGAGTCACTGCGACTGGGTTGCACGATTATAGACCTTCCCCTATATCTCCGTCAATGCCTGGTGTTGAAATAGAAGCAACGGTGGTAAACAATTTTATTACAGCTAATTTCATTACTCCTTTTTCATTTTCAAGCAATATCATTTCATTTCTCATTATGATCTTACTGGGGATTTTCTATTTGCGGATAAACAAAAAATTTAATTATATCAAATCCTTTGTCTCAATAACTATGGTCATAATTCTTTTTGCGCTCCTTCATATTGTTCTATTTCCCAAATTCGTACTCTTGTTCATTGTACCCTTGCTTTTCTTTTTATTTCTATTTGCCTATTTATTATCTTATTACTATTTAGTTTCTTCAAAGGATGCAAGATTATTATCCCATTATTTGCCAAAGAATGTGATGCATGTACTACTGGGTAACCCCCAGATGGTGAAATTGGGCGGCGAAAAAACAAAGGTAGCAATAATATTCGGTGATATTGCCGGATTTACAACATATTCCGAAGGGCATTCACCGGAGGAAGTAGTGTCAAAACTAAATGATATTTTATCAATATTAACCGAGAAGGTATTTGCCTTGAATGGAACATTAGATAAATACATTGGAGATTGTATAATGGCTTTTTGGGGTGCTCCCATAGCTGATGAAAAAGCCTGCGATCATGCTGTTGAGTCCACGCTGCAAATGCTAAAAGGCCTGGAATATTATGACGAAACCAATAATGAAAATTTCAAATTGGGAGTAGGGATCAATTTTGGCGAAGCGGTTATTGGAAATATGGGCTCAAAAAGTGTATATGATTATACCGCTATGGGCGATACTGTTAATACTGCTTCGAGATTAGAGGGAGTAACACGCAATGTAAATAATAAATTGGTTATTTCAAAGGCAACATATGATGAACTTTCTCCGAACTATCAGGAACTCTTTGAGGTGCATGACGAGAAGATATCTGTAAAGGGGAAAAAAGAAAAATTGACCGTCTATAAATTGAAGAACGCTCCATTGAAATAATAGGGATTAATTTGTGAAAAGCGATATATATGAGATCTATAAAGAATTTATAAAATTAAAAGGAAATAAGAGACGCGGTTGGTACCTAAGAGGCATTAAAGATGGGGAAACAATTGCGGAACATTCTTTTTCTTCTGCGGCTTTGGGACTATTTTTTGCAGACCAACTGGGTTTGGATGAGAATAAGGTTGTAAAAATGGCTTTGATCCACGAGTTCTGTGAGATCATTACCGGTGATATTACCCCTGTGGATGGTGTTTCGATAGCAGACAAAAGGGCAAGGGAACTCAAGGCAGCAAAACAGATATTCGGGATCCTGAAAGATGGTGGAAAATATATTTCACTATGGAAAGAATTTGAGTTCAATACATCGAAAGAAGGACAATTGGTAAAGGATATAGACAAATTGGAAATGGCATTACAGGCAATTGAGTATGATAAAGAATATAATCATTTTTCAAAAGATGAGTTCATTCATTCTGCACTTGATTCGATTAAAACCAAGGAGATCAGAAATTTTTTGCTGCGCATTATTGAAAAAGAGAAAAAATAGAGGAAAAAGAATTTATTTGAAATTATGACTATTTTATGCTATAATTTGTCATTAAGAAGAGCTATTTTAAAGGAGGTTTTATGAAAAAAAACACTTTGCTCCTGGGACTGATCGCATTATTGTTTCTTTTTGCGTGTAAACAATCATCGGAATTTAAAAAGACCATGAAAATTGCAAAAGAGGTTGCGAAAAATGCTAAGGAGATGCAAAAAGAAGAGGCAAAAAAATCTGATGTGGAAAAAAATAAATTATTTCCGGAAGATGTGATCAAGGCGATGAATTTAAAAAACACAAAAGATATATTATCGCTTGATCGTTTTGAAAAAGTAAAAAAATGTATTGATGCTTATAATAGCGTAGCCCATACAGAAAAAGATTATTTCAATAATAAAAATCTAACAGAACTTTTCAAACCCTGCGGATATTCCTCATTTGACACTGCTTATAAAGAGATCAAAGAAGTAGCTACCTTGAATGATTTCTTAATGTCTGCCGGGATTAGAGTTGCCGGATTAAAAACCGCTCGTCTTCTGGATGGAAAAGAAGGTTACGATAAGGCAATTAAGGAATTGTCTGAGAAGATCAATAAGAAGGGTTATACGGCAAATGATCTTAGAAATTTGGAAAATAATAAAGATATTATTGCAACCACTCTGGGTCTAACAATTAAACTGCAGCCGTATTTAAAAAAGAAAGAATAAACACTTGTTCTCATAAAGTAATATTTTTGAAAAAAATAAGATTTTTGATATAATGAGAAAAAGCCGGAGTGGCGGAATTGGCAGACGCACTGGATTCAAAATCCAGCGAACCATGGGTTTGTGTGGGTTCAAGTCCCACCTCCGGCATTTTTTTTCGGCTGGTGTAGCTCAGTCGGTAGAGCAGCTCATTCGTAATGAGCAGGTCAGCGGTTCAAATCCGCTCACCAGCTTATAAAAAATGAAATTCTTTTTAAATAAGCATATAACCCAAATTTTCTTTTTTCTTTTATTAATGTTTATTATTATCAATATAACCAAAACACCCGGTTTTTTTGATTCTGCAGAGTTTGCGATTTCTTATATCAACAATTCAATAGTGCATCCCCCTTCCTATCCGTTTACTTATATTTTTAATAAAGCAATTGGGAGTATTTTACCATTTAATATTATGTGGAAACTTCATTTTGTCAACGCTCTTTATTCTTTTATTGCTTTGATCCTTTTTTATCTTTACCTTTCCTTCTATACGAAGAATAAATTCATAAAAATTATTTTTGTGCTTCAATTGTTCCTAAGTGATTTCTTATTGAACTATACCTTTAATCTGGAGGTTTATTCTCTTTTATTCCTATTCACCGCATTATTTTTCTATATCTATGAAAAGACACTCAGAGATACACGATATATTCACTTACTGATATTTATTTTTTCAATGGGGGTTATTGTCCATCAACTTTTTATTTTTCTAATACCGCTTTTGTTCTATGCTTATTTTATGGCAAAGAAATTTAAGTATATTCTTTTTGATATTATACTTGCCGTTTTACCCCTTTTTGTTTATTTTATTTTTTGGGGACTTTCAAAAAATATTCCACTAATGAATTGGGAAGACCCGCATAACTTGTCCGGGCTATTAACTCTTTTCTTCAGACCGGGATATAAAAATATCACATTTTATTTCCATATACAGGGCTTGCATATAGTAGGATTAAATATTTTGAAAAATATGGGCATTATTTTCTTTTTCATTCCAATATTTTTTTATAAAAAAAATAAATATAAAATATTATTTGTTTTAGGTTATTTATTAATTATCAGTTTGAGCTTTTATAATATCGCAGATACCATTTTCGATTGGACCGCTTTTTTTATACCGGTTTATATTATATTTTATGGTATAAGTGTCGAGAAATTGGACAAATTTAAATACAGGTCGGTTTTTTTGATCTTTCCGTTAGTACTTTTTTTAATGAATAGCGGGTATCTTCCATATGGTAAATATCCTTATCCCAACGCATATTTTAATGATATCAACAAAAAAATGATTGGGAAAAAAAATATTCTTTTCGTTAACGACGATTCAATGCTGTTTATAAGTAATTTAAAATTATTACAAAAAGAAACGAAATTTATTCCAATAATACCAACATTTATTAATTTTGATTGGTATATTAAATCAATGGAAAAATATACAAAATTAAAATATCCGAAATTTAGCAAAAGTAAAAGGTCCTTGTATAAATTTATGGTGGAATTAAGGAAATTAAACCCGGAATATACATTTTATAATTTAGGAATTGTTGATAGATCTTTTTATGAAATAGGCAAAATCCCACCAACACTTCTGGTTAAATTTTATGATAAGGATTTCGAAATAATTGATTACCAAAAAATGGATTTTTTAAGTTACCCTCCAAGAAACACTTTTGAATACAAATTTTACAGAAGTCAATATGAAATTTACATAAAAAATTTGGTGTCTTATTATCTGAATTATGATTTGAACAAATCTTTATATTATTTGGAAATGCTTAATAAAAATACTTTCGATTATCACTATTTAAAAGGTATGATTTTACAGAAAAAAGGCAATTTAATAAAGGCGAGAAAAGAATACAAAAACGCCTTGAAGGTAGAGTAGAGAAATCCGTAGTTAATTCGGATCAAATATGGTCAAAAGCATAACCAGTATCAAAGTGATGCGGGGTTAAAGGTCAAAGGTTGAAAAATAATACTGATTTCTCGTACGAGATACTAAGTGTTTAAAATAAAGGATCGGTTTTACTCTTTACACCTTTTTTAGTCTATGGGAGCTCTGTCGGGGGTGTATGAAATACTTAATATAATCGTATTATCCGGCATTTCGTCCCGTTTCAGGGATATCTGAAATTGCAAAAGTTTAATATGTTTTAAAAAATAAAAAAAACTTGACATAATAAATGAAATTAGGTATAATGTAAAAAATGGAGGTTTGTATGAAACTTAAACTCATACCATTCTTTTTGCTTTTAGGGGTTATGGCATTTTCAACCTCATTTAATTATTCATCGGCGCTGGTAAATGCACCCGATGCACAGGTATTAAGTAGTATGGGATACTATATTGCTATAAATCACTCACAATCTTTCAGTAAGGATCTTTATGATCCCCGTGAAGTTGGCGAAGAAGACCTGAATCTAAATTTTGCTTATCATGTACCCATGGAAGGGATCTTTAAATTGAACTTTGAAGCAGGATTAACCGTTTACTCAATGTTCTCCACATTAGAAGGGCAGAATTTATTGGCGGGCAATGTTAAATTACAGATAATCCAAGATCCGACAGATAAGGATTACGGACAAAAATATGATTTTGATAAGAGCCCTAT
>JAGGYO010000214.1 GCA_021162505.1 bacterium | reverse complement strand
GCCATATCATCATATTCTGTTATATTGGAATTTCACCTTTTCCAACTTGTTTTTATTTTACCATATTGTATCATAATTTACAAATATTTTGGAAAAAATGAAACTAACGAAAAAAAAATTAAGGGTAAAACTTCGATTAAATTAAAAAAGTGGATTCTTTAATCATTTTGTTCAATCGCAGTAGTTTTTGTTTTTTAGCTTTTTGGACTTTAAATTTCCAACTTATTATATAAATGTGATTTTTATCACCGAATTTTTAATAATTTTTCTTGATTAAAATTTATTTTTTATTATAATAATACTAAGGAGTTTATAATGGAAGTAAAAGGAACTGCAATCAAAAATACAAAAGAGTGGGTAAAAAAAAATTACGGAGAGAATAAATGGCAGGAGATAGTAGAAGCCCTTCCCCAAAATTTGCAGGCAGAAATGCCTGATGGATATGTTTTCTCCGGACAATGGTATCCATTTAAACTTTTTGAGACCATTAATAAAATAGTCATTGATAAAATAGGAAATGGGGATGAAAAAATTATCTTTAAGGCAGCTCAGGAAGGGGCAAGGATGAATTTGAACGGGGTTTATAAGATATTCATGAAAATGGCAAAGCCCGCCTATGTCGCTAAAAAAGCCGCGCTTCTCTACAATCAGTTCTATAACTTTGGAAAAATGGAAGTAATTTCTTTGAAAGAAGGCGAATATACCTTCAATTTGAATTTTGTGGATAATATCCCCATACTTTTTGACAGGATAGCAGGATATATGGAAGGAGTTCTAACGGAAACCAATGTTAAAAATCCAAAGGTAACCTTTACATATAATCCCTCGGCACAAAAAGCAACATTTACAGCAAGATTTTGAGAAAAAAATTTCTATAATCTGTATTTCGTATTCTGTGCTAAGTAAATCTTTTTTAATTCTCACTAAATACAAGATATTTAATACTTAATGAAACCTATGATCTTATTTATTATCATTTCTATATAATGACTCTACACAATATAAATTTTAAGGAAATATTTTGCCTAATTTAATTTAAAACCGTGACTAGATCACTTTAATAATATTTAATGTACAATCTCGGTTTATAAGAAGGATTACCATATTCCCCAGTAAAATATAATGAATAAGTTCGTTCTGAAAAATTCTCATCATAAAACCTCAAGCCAACATCAAAATTATTGCCTATACAATAATTTATCCTATCAAGAATATAGCTCCCTTCGTAGAAATAAAGGTAACGGCTAACAACGGTATCGGACTGATAGTAAGAGACATAATGATTACCAACATTATCTATATCTGCATTCAATGTGGCAAAAACGGACCCAGATAGTCCGGCGAGAGGGATGGCATTTATTCCAATATATTTATAATAAATACTGTTATTATAAAATATCCCGCTTGGGGTACTGGATAATTTCGAAAATCTTTGCTGAGCATAGTATATATGCGTGATCCCAGTGGGTATGGTAAAACTGAAAAAAGCTCGCTCAACTGCAAGATTATTTGTATCAGAACCCACATTTGCACTGGTCCCCGAGGAATAAACGGTGTTATTTAATCCTTGATGACTTACAAAACCATCTTGCAACGGATTACTATAGATATAACTCCAATTGTATATTTTTATTGATACTGTAAGGCTTTTATGCCCCTCATCATCCACAGCATAAATATTTGCCAAAGCAGGAACACTATTACTAGGTCTAAAATAACCCGGATTAACATCGGAATCAATGAAGTAGCCGGCACCTGTATCTACGACCCAATGATCAAAATTGGGCATATCATACACTTCGAGTTGAGAAGAATTACTACTAAGATAATATAATTCGCTTGTAGAATATTGTACATATGGACGAGTAATTAAGAATTTTTTTGTTCCCGAATTTCCCTTACTATCTGTAATTTTAATAGTAATAATATAGGTATCATTAGAAATATCATAGGTGGTATTAAGTTGTGCCTTATCAGACCCGAGTTTATCAATATTACAACCGTGATCATCAGCAGAAATTATCTCCCATGAATAATCTTCAAACCCGGAAATGGCTGTTAAAGTAACAGAATTTCCTTGAACAATGGTATCACTATCACTTGTAATATTTAACTCAAAAGGTCCGAATGTTCTATCCACTTTACCAATACACCCGCCAATAATAATCAAAGAAACAGCTAAAATAATAAAAAATAAAATATTTTTCTTTTTCATAACATCTCCTAAAATTCTTTTTTCAATGTTAACATAAATGTACCCTTCTTATTTACATCCATTGACATATTTATTTTCTTCCAACCGAAAAATGAAGCATCGGTCATATTGTAAGTCCAAAACAATAAATGGATCAAGCCGAATAATTGATATTTATTATACGCCTTATCATAATAATCCCAATATTCCGTCTCATAATCCGCATTATAACCTTTATATGCTTCATAATCATCATAGGTTGAATTCACTGCACTGGTATTTAAAACATAAAATAGGTCTAATAGTAAGGTCGTGCTAATGAAAATATAGCCCTTTGCCTTTTGACCTTTGTATAACTGTCCCCAACCGGGAATTAAAAATGAACGCCATGCAGCGTTAAATTTTGTGGTTTGCCTATAATTCCTTCCATGAGGTGGTGGAGAAAGTTTTTTGGGGGGAATATAAGTATTTTTTACAGGATTTGTTGTTTTGACAAGATCGCTTTTCCCTTTTTCCGACTTTTTCTTTTCTAATTTTTCTTTCTTTTTCTTAGTACCATATCCGAAATCGTATGAAGTAGATTTTTTTTCCTTTTTGACTTTTGGCGGTTTCGGTTTTTCCTTTTTCTCCGGTTTCACTTTTTTCTCCTTCTTGGGAGATTTACTATATCCGAAATCATAAGAAGTACTCTTTTTTGTCTTTTCTTTTACTACTTTCTCTTTTTTTACTTCTACCTTTGCCGGTTCCTTAACTATCTTTTTCTCCTCCTTCTTTTGAGGAACATAGTAAGAATTCTGTGATTTTGTATTAGCATTTGTTTTTGCTTTAGCCAAGGCTTCTTTTTTCTTTTCTTCCTTTTGAATTTTCTTAAGCTCAACCCTTGCTTGATCAAAAACAGTCAATATCTTAGGCGAAGTCATATCCCTATCAAGGGCAAAACTATCATCTATTTTTAAAATCTCAATAAAATAATTCTTCGCTTTATCTACACTCCCATAAGCAACATATGAAAATGCAAGATACTTATACGCCTCTACCATTCCCTTTTGATTGTTCTTTTTTACAATATTCAATGCTTCTTTTAGCTCATTAATAACTTGATCAAATTCCCCTGTATCATAATATATCTTGGCATTTGAAATATGCTTATCAAAATTACTTAAAGCAAATACCGAACTTGCAAAGAAAAGTAATGTTAAGACCAATAAAAATTTCTTCATAATAGCCCCTATTAAAATTTAAGCTGTGAATAAAGTTTAACCTGCTTTACCTCGCCGCCAAATGAGTCCCATGCTCTCAAATATTCATATATTATTTGTGTATTTTTTGAAATATCAACCGTAACATTACCCTTTATACTTGTATTCTTCGGTTCTGAAAGATCTAAAGAATTAGCATCAAGTTTTTCAACAGTAAATTTTGCACCCACACCATATCCGATAATATTTTTAACCAGATTAGAATTTAATTCTGCTTCTGCCTTGATCCTTGGGTAGATATCCGTATAAGGCGTATCAATATAATCTTCATATGTTATATTAGCTCTGATCATATCACCTAAAACAAGAATATTGATATCTCCAAAATATCCTGAGATCCTTTGAGGATCCGATATCTCTTGAAGTAAAACCGGTTTAAAATACTCATATTGAGAATTGAAAATGGCGGGAATAAAATTTTCTGGAATATTTCTATAATCCACTTGGTATAAAAGTTTCATAAATCCCAAATTCAATCTTCCTTTAAAGCCGGCTAAATATCCTGGGTCGGTAGTGATCTTTCCTGCAAATGAATTACTAACAGCCCATCCTTGTATTTTTGCCATATCCCCTATCAATACAATAAAATTTCCCAATAAGGGCATTTCTGCATCAGCCGAATAACCAATTAATTTTTTATCGGGGTCGTTGGTTTCATCGAATAAATTACTATCCAAGTATTGCTTTACAAATGTATTTCCTGTGGTTTCACCCATCAAGGAATAATATTTAAAAGCAGACCAACGAGCAGCTTCGTCGCTCATCAATGAAATATCAAAAAGTTCTTTTTTAATATTATCGTCAATGGCAACCCCATTATTTGCATATATATTTATATATTGTTCGTATCTTGTTAACTGATCTGTTTCCCCTCTCCTATCCTTTATAACAGAACGCTGGACTTCATAAGGATCTGTATCTTCCAAATAAGAGAAACCAAATGTCAGACCGGAAATGGGACCTTTTTTAATAAAGGGTTTCAATGGTCTAATATATGCTCTTCCGCCCCTTACCTTAAAAGAAGTGACATCATTTGTAATTGATTCAAAACCAAAATATTTAAAATCTATATCAAGTTGAGCGCCTAATCGGCTGAAACCCTTTTCAATTGTGTATGATGTAGCATTCTGATAATGATTAAGCAAGAAGCCATGTCCCATTAGAGAATCATCCAGGACCCCGAATCTCATAAATATGGGTTTATCTCCCTTGTCAGCCCATTGGACATATCTTATCATTGATAAAATATCCTTTGAAGTATATGGGTATAATCCATCATCACTCCAGCGAAGATAAAAATCAAAGCCCATACCGAGTTTGCCAAATCTCAATTCAGGGGTCAATGCCAATGAATAGTAGAGAGTCCCGCCAATTTGTTCCATGCCTACATTGCCGCCAAAGGAAAGATCCCCAGCGTAACTTAGTAATAAAAAGCTTAAAAAAATGATAATAAAATACTTCTTCATCTTTTCCTCCGTTTTTCAATATTTTTGCAATTTATGTGCCATATGCCCATATTTTGCTATATTGGGATTCTATTTTCTCCCATACACTGGTATTCTACCATATTGTACTATAATTTACAAATCTTTAGAAAGAAATGTTCAATTTGGGTATAGTTTTTAAAATAATTTGGGGTTTGAGATTTGTAGTTTGGGGTTTCAATTTCTCAAAGTTAATCTTAAATCTTATCATTACTTTTGAATTTTATTCCTTTTATTTTTGAACCTCTTAAATACTTAATAAAGGAAAGGATACTCCTTTTTAAATTATCTATTTTTTTTAGAATATAACTTTTGCTTTCATTAGTAAAATAATTTAATTCCCAACCTATTAATAAATGGGATTTTGTTTCATACAATGAACCCAAAGCAATAAATAAAAAATTGATAAATTCTTTATTCCCACCTCGACCAAATCCTTCAGCAATATTTGCTGGAATTGATAAAGCAGAACATTTTATTTGATTTTGAAAAGCAAAATCACTTTTTTTCTCTATTTTATTATAAATTTCTATTGTTAATTCTTTCCCCTTTTGCCATATTTCAATATCTTCAATATTTCTCAGAGTTGCCATTTTCTCTCCTATTTTCTTATTTCAAACTCCAAAACACAAACCATAAACTCTTTTGCTTTTTAATTAACTCCAAACTACAAACTCCAAACCTCAAACCCTTTTTATTGTATTAGCTCTTTCAACGAATCTTTCAGTTTTCCCGAAACAATACAATAATCATTCCCGGCGGCAAGCGCTTTTTCAACTTTTTCTTTTATGGGCATATCTCCGGAAGCCTTCATATAAAGATCATCAGTAATAACCTTCCCCTTAAAATTCAGTTCTGTTTTTAAAAATTCCTTTATCCATTTTTTTGAATATGTAATAAGTTCCGACCCGTACTTTACATGTGCGGTCATTATAAAATCATTATAACCCTTTTTAATGAAATCATAAAATGGGGCTATCAAGGGTTTAGTATCCAGATCTTCTTTTATCTCAAATCTCACATGATGCGGATCATGCCCTTCTATGGCTCCATAACCGAAATAATGCTTTAGACAAGGAGAAATATTAATTTTCTTCAAAGCTCGGTAAAACTCCCAGCCATATGTGATAACATTTTGTATATTACCATAACTTCTGTCATATAAGATATTATTCTTATAACTAACAGGATCAATGACCGGGGCAAGGATAAGAGTAATGCCGTATTCCTTTAATTTCTTCGCCATGATCTCCACATCTGTAAAGTATTGAACAGGATTTTGTAATTCCACAGCATCACGAGGGGACATGACGAATATATCTTCGTCCTTAAAACGCCTAACCGGGCCGCCTTCTTGATCAACCGAAATAATAATATCCTTATTTTTCGAGCAGGACTTGATCTCTTTTAAGAATTTTTGGGTATTATCATTGATATTCTTGGCAAAAAGAATGATGCCCCCTATCTCCCTTTTTTCTACTGTTTCCAATAATAGAGAATTTTCATCAATATCGAACCCGAATATGATCTTACTCAGCATCTTTTTCTCCTGCTAATTGCCCACAAGCCGCTTGAATATTTTTTCCCTTGCTTCTACGAACCGTAATAGCGTTTGGACCTTTGTAAAGTATATTTATAAATTTGTTTAATTCTTCTTCCGAAACACTCTCGTACGGGAATATTTTATTTTCATTATAGGGGATCAAATTAATTTTACACCTGATTTTCTCTAATAAGCGCAATAATTTATGTGCATGCTTTTCTGATGAATTAATATTTTTAATTAAAACATATTCAAATGTGGGGCGGAAATATTTATTTTCTTCGAAATATTTCAGTATCTTTAAAATAGGATATTTTTTCTCAGCAGGCATAAGATCTTCTCTTTCCTCCGGGATTTGATTAAGTGAAATAGCGATCGTTACCTTAGGGAATTTTTTAATTAATCCTTTCAGTTTATCAAGAATTCCTATAGTTGAAATAGTGATCTTTCTGAAAGCGAAATCAAGTCCTTTCCTATTTGTATATATCTCAATCGACCTCATAACATTTTCATAATTAAGTAATGGCTCACCCATACCCATATAGACAAGATTTCTTGGTTTAATATCACTTTCTTTAATAACCGCCATTACCTGACCTACAATTTCACCTGCACTTAAATTTCTCTTTAGTCCCATGGTACCTGTAATACAGAATTTACACCTAAGCGGACAACCGACCTGTGTGCTTATGCATTGAGTATAGTGATCCTTTTCTTTAATTAATACTGTTTCAATTTCATGCTTCCCTACTTTCAAAAGATATTTTTTCGTTTCATCCTCAGGGTCTATGGAGATCTTTACGATTTTAGGTAATTGAAAGGAAAAGATCTCTTTTAATTTTTCTCGATTTACCTTGGAAATATCGGAAAATTTATAAGGATTCAGTTCGTACTTTGTATAGATCCATTTGATCAACTGTTTATACATATACTTTGGGAAGCCATTTTCTTCTAAAAATACGATCAATTCCGATTCTGTAAAATTAAATATTAACCTCTTGGATGACATTTTTTATAAACCTCCTTTATATATTCCCTTGAAATATGCGTATAGATCTGCGTTGTTGAAATATCCGCATGCCCAAGCATCTCTTGAACACTTCTCAGATCAGCACCGTTCTCTATTAAATGCGTTGCAAAGGAATGTCTAAAAATATGAGGGTAAACCTTTTTTGCAATACCCGCTTTCTTTGCATATTTTCTTAACATCTGCCAAATATATTGTCTGCTTATATTTAATCCTCTTCTATTGAGAATAAGATTATTCACTTTTCTAATATTAATGGCAAGTTCATTGAATTTCTTTAATAATTTTAAAGCATCGCTACTCGTAGGTACAAGGCGCTCTTTATTCCCCTTCCCTACGACCCTTAAGAATTCTATATCAAAAAGAACATTTTGATTTTTTAAATCAATGAGTTCGCTTACACGAAGACCGGAAGAATATAGTAATTCCATTGCCAGACGATCTCTTAATTGCCAGATATCTTCAATATCACATTGGGCAAAGAGTTCTTTTATTTCATTGAATGATAGTATTTCAGGCAATTTGCTCCAAACTTTGGGGCTTTCCATTATTTCCATTGGGCTTTCTTTCAATCTACCGTCATAAATAAGATAATTAAAAAAACTCTTCAATGATGAGAATTTTCGTGCCAATGTGGTTGAAGCTATATTAAGTTCTTTTAAAGCTGTAAAATAAGATAGAATATTATTCTTTCTAATATTTAACGGATCCGCATTTGTATGGTTAAAAAATCCTATAATATCCAATTTATACGCGATAACAGAATTTTTGCTAAGCCCTTTCTCCATCAATAAAAATGAAGTGAATTGCTCTATTATACTATCAATTTCCATAATTTTTAATGGTCTTGAAATGGACCTTCGCCACCAGCTTCAGATCATCATAGGAATATTTCTCAATGAAGGCCCCTATTGCCTCATCTATGCCATGATTGGCACCTTTGGGAAAAGTGAGTTTATAATTCGTTTCAAGTCTGTCCATGAATTCCAAGAAAGCGTTCCGTGCTAAAATACTGGCACATGCCACGGAAAGTTCGCGCTCGCCCTTTTCAAATTCATATAGTTCCACACCTGGAATATTTACAGATATCCTGTTTTTTTTAGAGAACTTATCCGAAATAGCATTAACAAAATGCTTTTTATTGTAGAGATTTCTGATGATCGTAGAATGTCCCCACCCGAGGATCTTATTAATATTCCCCATCTTATCATAGAGTTCATTATATTTCTTGGGACCGATAATGATAATATCAAATAATATTTTTTCTTTTATAATCTTTGCTAATTTCTTGATAACATTATCTGAGATCATCTTTGAATCCCTGACCTTATTGGAAATCAAAAGTTCTTCATCTTCCTCTGAAATTACTACGCCGGCAATGACCAAGGGACCGAAAACATCACCCTTTCCCGATTCGTCTACTCCTGCTCTTAATGTATGAAAGAACTCACTTATCTCTTTCATATACTGCACAATTTGTTTCTGTTTCCCAAACGGAAACACTCTTTAAATAGTTGTTTTTATCTTCTGCTTTCTTATTTATCCTATCAAAGATGAATTTTGCAAGGTTTTCTGCTGTGGGATTTATTTTATCAAATGGTTCAATCTCATTTAAATTTTTATGATCAAGTACATTTATTATTTCTTTTAAATAGTTTTTTGCAAGTTTAAAGTCCATGACCATTCCTAATTTGTCAAGATCATTTGAAGAAAATTCAATCTCAATTTTCCAATTATGTCCATGTAAATTTTCACATTTTCCATGATAATTCCTTAAAAAATGTGCACCTGAAATATAATCGTAAACCTTTATCTTGTACATATTCTAACTCCGTTTGTTTATTATAACATATTTTTTATTTGTTAAGAAGTTTACCGCATCAAAAATTTTATTTTTATCAGAGTTCAAAAGTTCAGGATTCAAAGGAGGAGATCATAGGAGGGATAATAAATTTTCATAAGGGATTTTAATCCGTATTGAACAAAACTTATCAAAATGGAGAATGTATTCTTCAATTGGAAAAAGTTTGTAAAAATATGAAATTTATTTCATAT
>JAGGYO010000009.1 GCA_021162505.1 bacterium | reverse complement strand
GTTCTGGATGTAGCATTATTTAAAAAATTTTTTATTATATAACCATTGTTCCCGATAACAACTATATCAAACAAAGGTGAATCAATTTTATAATTATCAACTGTTTTGCAAGATATGTTTTTTTTATTAAAACTTTCTTGCGGAGTTGTTGGCATATCTGCAGAATCTTTTGAACACCCGGCAAAGAGCAAACCAATGATAGCAATTAAAACTATCGCAATTATTGAAATATTTTTTTTATTTTTAAGCATTTCTGCCTCCTATAAATTTTTAAGTATCTTGGCTTATTTTTAAGTGCAAAAGCCAATAATGCACTTCTAACTTTAATCTCTATCTGAAAATAAGAACAATGACCATTGGGCATTATAGTGTATTAATTTCACACAAGAGATTTTCAAATAACAATTTGTTAAATGATTGTTATTAAATTTGTCAAAAGAACAATTACTCCAAGCGATTTTCCGGGGGCAACGATAGGAAATCCGTGATAGTATCTACGGAATAGATATCCTTGAAGTATTAGATATCTCCTATTTGGAGCCAGGCACGCAAGCGAGCCAGGCACCTCGCCCCCCCCATATGTTTGCGATTGGTTCTCCTTTATTTTTTATTTTACTTTTTGAAAGAACAAATTTATTTTTTAAATTTTTTATTAGGAGGTAAAGAGGGATAGATAGATAGATAGATAGATAGATAGATAAGGAGTAAAGAATGAAATCGTAGGGGCAGACTTGTATGTCTGCCTAATATTAAGAAAAATGAAGTAAATAATTATTGAATTTTCTTTTTTCAAATTATTTTTAAGTTTTCCCTTCCACATGCCTAATCTCATATGCTTAATTATATCACTTTTAAATTTGAAGTCAAGGATTTTTCATGTTTTTTATAATTGATACTATGCTCTCACAAATAGCCTCTCTATTTATTTATTGGTCACCATATTCATAAAATGCAATTCTTGCCATGAAAGAATTTGAAAGTTTTAAGAAAAGAAATAGTGACGGGAAATAAATGTAATTGATGGTGGTGGGATAAAAGAAGTTAAGAGTTTACCTCGCACTAAATATTGGTGCAGTGATTTTAATTTTTAAGAAAAAAATAAAAAGCAATATAATGACCACTGCACCAAGAAAATGCGTGATACACCACGAAACGCTGAAATATCAATGAATAATGAATAGTGAAGAAAAAAAAATGAATAAAAAAATCTCAGGGGTAGACCTATGTGTCTACCAGTTATGGGATTTATCTTTAATTTATTAAATCTTCAAATGTTATTAAAAAAGATATTTACAATATTTTTTTTAAAGATGAAGGTTTAACATTTTGACTTTGGAATAACAATTTTTTTTCAAAAAAGTCTTGACAAAGAAAAAAAAATATGATAAAATTAGCACTTAAAGCACTAGAGTGCTAAAATGGAGGTGTCTATGAAGATTAGACCACTTAAGAACAAAGTACTTTTAAAGCCCGAAGAGGTTAAGGAACAAAAGATCGGGAATCTTTACATTCCTGATACTGCTCAAGAAAAAAAGACCATCGGGGAAATTATTGCGATCGGACCGGAAGTTGAAGGCATTAAGGTCAAAGACCAAGTATTGTATTCAAAATATTCCGGGACTGAGGTTGAACTTGAAGGCAAAAAGCTTATCATTCTTGAAGAAGATGATGTTATTGCCGTTATCGAAAAATAGGAGAATATTATGGCAGGAAAAAATATTTTATTTAATTGGGATGCCAGAGAAAAAATTAAGAACGGCGTTGACAAATTAGCAAATACGGTAAAAGTAACATTGGGACCCAAGGGTAGAAATGTTATTATTGAAAAGAAATTCGGAGCGCCCGTCATTATTAATGATGGTGTATCCATTGCTAAAGAAATAGAATTGCCGGATCCGGAAGAAAATTTAGGAGCACAACTGGTAAAAGAGGTTGCAACCCAAACAAATGATGTTGCGGGCGACGGAACAACAACAGCTACATTATTGACACAAATCATTTTCAGTGAAGGATTCAAAGCAGTTGCAGCAGGTTATAATCCCATGTATTTAAAAAAGGGAATTGAAAAAGCTGTTAAGGCCATTGTAGAAGAATTGAAAAAAAACTCTATTTCTATTGATCCAAAAAGTCTAAAAGAAATTGGTAATGTTGCAGCAATTTCTGCAAATAACGATTTTGAAGGAGTAGGCAAATTTATTGCCCAAGCAATGATCAAGGTTGGAAAGGACGGAGTCATTACAATAGAAGAAGCAAAATCATTTAATACACATATTGAGCTTGTTGAAGGTATGCAATTTGACAGAGGGTATGTCTCACCTTATTTTGCAACAAATACCGAAAAGATGACCATTGAAATGGATAGTCCATATATTCTTATCTTTGATAAAAAGATCTCTGTGATGAAAGACCTATTGAACATTCTTCAGACAGTTGCACAAGAAGGGAACTCATTGCTCATCATCTCCGAAGATATTGAGGGAGAAGCATTAGCAACATTGGTCCTTAATAAATTAAGAGGAACATTGAAAATTGCAGCAGTAAAAGCTCCTGGATTCGGAGATAGAAGAAAAGCCATGCTTGAAGATATTGCCATTTTGACCGGCGCACAAGTTATTTCTGAAGATAAAGGTATGAAGCTCGAAACTGCAACTATTGATATGTTAGGAAAAGCAAAAAAAATCAAGATCGATAAGGAAAACACATTAATTCAGGAAGGCAATGGAAAAGCAAGTGATATTAAGGGCAGGATCGAACAATTAAAAAGACAGATCGACGACTCAACTTCTGATTATGATAAAGAGAAACTTCAAGAAAGATTGGCAAAACTTGCTGGCGGTGTAGCCGTAATTAAAGTCGGAGCATCAACAGAAACCGAATTAAAGGAAAAAAAGATGAGATTCGAAGATGCATTGAATTCTACAAAAGCGGCTTTGGAAGAAGGTATTTTACCTGGTGGCGGTGTAACATTTTTGAGAATTGCATCAAAATTAGATTCTATTAAAACTAAATTTGTAGAAGAAAAAGTTGGTATTGCTATTGTAAAAAGAGCATTGGAAGAACCAATTAGACAGATCGCTATTAATTCAGGTAAAGAAGGTGCAATAATAGTTGAAAAGGTCAAGACAAATGATAATTTCAACTATGGATACAATGCAGCCACAGACAAATTTGAAGATCTTATGAAGGCAGGGATTGTTGATCCTACTAAGGTAGTCAAGACCTCAATTGAAAAAGCTGCTTCCATCGCTTCATTATTATTGACAACTGAAGTAATGATCTCTGAAATTCCCGAAAAGGAAAAAATGCCACCTATGCCGGGCGGAGCACCTGGAATGGGCGATATGATGTATTAAAGTAATTGCTCTTTTATAATTTGTGGGGGGACACTCTCCCCCCGCATTTCTCTTTCACTTTCAGCATTTCAATTTTCTCTTAATATCTTTCAGTATTATTAATTTTAATAAAATCATTTTAATTAAACTTTTTAAAATCCCATTATTTAGTTGAATTATTCCCATTGTTATTGGTTTTATACATATTTTTTAATATTACATAAACGAATAATAATAAATAAAAGATAAAAAACATTGATTGAAATATTATTTTTAATTTTTCTGGTAAATAGGTTATTGTACCATTAGCATAATCCATTTTGTGTGAAACATTTTCAATATGAGTAAGAATTAAAACTATAATTTTCGATTGCAATACTATCAATAGAAAATTATTAATAAAGAAAATTATTTTTATCGTTTTATTTTTAAAAAAGATCAAAATTGCATTTATTAAATAT
>JAGGYO010000250.1 GCA_021162505.1 bacterium | reverse complement strand
TTGATTTCCTACGGAAATCAATGCAAAAGCTTTAAAAAAAGTGAAAAAAATGTTAAAATTTGAGGATGAAATTAGCGTGATGCAACCGAAACGATTTGGGGATGAAATTAGCGTGATGCAAAGAGGTACCATTGATTTTTTATGAAAAAAATTCTATAATGTATTATAGATAATAGGAGATTCTATGAAAAAACTTTGGGTGATCGTTTTTTTGATCTTGAGCGGATACATTTTTTCCGCTGGTTTTTTACTTTCAGGTGTAGGTTCACAAGCCATTTCACTTGGAGGTGCATTTAGAGCACAAGCGGATGATTATTCCGCCGCGTATTGGAATCCTGCGGGATTGGTACAAATTGAAAGCCCGGAAATTACACTTTTGGGCGGACCAATTTATAATTATGCCACATTGACCTTGAACAATCCTCAGGTAAGTGCAACTGATCCAGTTCACGGTTATTGGACGGGAGAGATCATGGCAAAAAGTAAAATTGCCTTTATTCCCAATTTGGGAGGTTTCTATCCCTTGAAATCGGGAAAGAACATGATCTTTGGAATAGCAATGTATGTTCCCATTGGGATGGGCTCATTCTGGGACCTTTACAATTTACCTGCCGGTTATAATGACAATGTTCAATTCCCAGAGATCGATACCATTAGTGATCTAAAGGTATTCGATATTCATCCCACTTTCTCAATGAAAGTGAATGATAAGTTTTCTTTTGGGCTGGGTTTCGGATATCAGATAGCATCAGTAGAACTGAATGAAATAATGCTTACGCCTACTGGGCAAACCGAACCGATTAATTATATTGCAACATCAGCGAATTTCAAGGGGAGTGGATCCGGATTCTCTTATAATGCCGGGGTTCTTTATAGCGTGAATGATAAATTGAGATTAGCATTGACCTATAATGGCGGTACAGAAATTAAATTGAGCGGTGATTCCACATTAGATACCTATATTCCCACGGCGTTGAGAAATATTAGTCCTGCTACTTATTCATCTGATATCATGAGTGCTACGGGAACCTTTGAAACGAGTTTGCCCGTACCCGGAATAATCGGGTTTGGAACTTCATATAAAATAAATGAGACAATGTCCGTTAATTTTGATTTTGCATATACCTTGTGGTCAATTTATAAGGATCTTGATATTACCTTTGGTGAAAATGATACGAATCCACTTGGAAGTGCAATGGAGGAAGTTATTCAATTGAAAAATTGGAAAGATACCTATAGAGCTGCATTGGGCTTTCAAAAGAAGTTCAATGAAAAAATAGTATTGAACTTAGGATATTATATGGAGACCTCACCTGTTCCGGATGATTCGTTTGAACCCATGATACCCGATACCGGTTTAAAAAATGTAGCAAATTTAGGAATTGGATATAACTTAACGGAAAAAATTAAACTTTGGTTAAATATTGAAAACACCTTTTCTCCTAAAAGAGATGTTAAAGATCCCGTGGATATTGATGACGACGGAGTTTATGACAATGTACCCGGTGTTTATAATTTGAATATAGTTTCAGGAAATATTTCCGTTTCCTATAAGTTTTAAGGAGGTGTAAAATGAAAAAAATAAAGAATATTCTATTTCTCTTTGTTTTGATCTTGACCTTTGCGTACTTTATCAGTTGTAAATATGAAGCGCCTACCGAACCCGCATTGACCAAAGAGGGAACACTTGTTAAAAAGAGTTTGAGTGCAGCATATTTGGGTGGTATTACAAAGGATTATTATGTTTATTTACCTGCGGATTATAGTACATCAGATAGTATGCCTGTTGTTTATTTATTACATGGATTTGGCATGGACTATTCCTATTTCAAGGATTGGACAGGTATTAAGCATCATATAGATGAACTGATCTCAAATGGGACCATCCAGCAAATGGTATTTGTTATGCCGGATGCTAAAAATGATCTTGCGGGAAGTTTTTATACGAAGTCCTATGATATTTATCATAGTACTGTAGTTTTTGGTGACTATGAAGATTATCTTATTTCAGAGCTAATTCCCACGGTTGAAGGTACCTATACAAAAATTGATGCTGATAGAAGAGCAGTAGGCGGGATCTCCATGGGTGGTTATGGTGCAATGTACCTTGCAGAAAATCATGCAGCCATGTTCAAAACCGTATTTTCACATAGTGGACCCATTTATTTTGAAGCATTAAAAGTAGCATTACCCGATGCCCTATTGGAAAATCCTGCGGGATTAACCCAAACGAATATTAGTACAGGTGTGTCCGGTCCATCAGCGGCAAGACCGCTTACAAGCATGGTATTTGCAATGTCCGGAGCATTTGATCCATTAAAGACATCAAATCCTGCCGAATTTGGGAGTGATACCGACAATAGAATGATCCTTGCTGTTGTTGGGAGTAATTACCTCGGGGTAGAGCTGCCATTCGATCCTGTTACAGGCACGATATATGATACTACAATATACGGCCCCATTTGGGAAGCAAACTTTGATCCGTCTGATCCTACAAGAATCGCCAATTTAAATGGATTGAACATCTATTTTGATGCAGGAAATGAAGATGAACTGGGAATGAATTATTGTGCTCAGGGTTTTGATGGCACATTGCAAGCTGTTTTACCGTCCCAAGCATTTACATATAAAACATTTACAGGTGGACATACAAATAAATTGTATCAGCGATTGGAGGTATCCTTAAAATTTGTTTCTGATAATTTTTAATAAATGAAGAAATACTTCATTCTCCTGCTTTTACTTATTTTTATTGTGATTCGGAGCGATGATGTATTTTCTCAAGCACAATTAAAAAATATAAGATCTAATGCTGAAAATTCTGCCAATGAAGAAACATCAAAACTCATGTGGTTCATGGCTGGTTTTTTATTGAACGGATTGGGTATACTGGGAGGGTTTATTTATGAACCGAATCCTCCCGCTTCCCAATTAGTCGGCAAGGACTATAATTATGTTCGGGTCTATACTGATTATTTTGTGAGGAAAGCCCAGAAAATACAGGTAAAGTCCGCAACTTGGGGATGTGCAACTTCTACGGGAGCAACATTGATCCTATATGGTGCCTATG
>JAGGYO010000212.1 GCA_021162505.1 bacterium | reverse complement strand
GTTTTAAGGCCTCAACTCTTTTCCAGGCATCATTAACATTTTCTTTTAACTGTGTTTCTTCTGCTTGTAATGTTTTTTGGCTAATAGTAGATTCAATTAATTGTTTTTGAAGACTTAAATACAAAGAATTTAATTCTTCACTTTTTAGTCTTATATTTTTTAATACTAGTGCTTTTTCCTCGCTTATTTCTGAAATCAATTAGCTGAAGGAAGCATCATCATAAAAAGATTTAGTTAAAATAAAAGTTTTATCTTGCTCGTTAAATTGTGCTTTTGTGGTTACAATCTTCGTTTTTTCTTCTTCTATTAACATTTTAAGATTAATAAATCTGTTATTAAAATTTACTATCTGATTTGTCTTGCTTGTAATCTCTTTTTCTAACAAAGAAATTTTACTTTTTTGATTAAATATTTTCAATTCCTCTTCTTTGGATTGGAGATTTTTTAGTGCTAATTCTAATTGTCCTCCGATAAAGTCTTTTGCTTCGACAAATTTCATTCCTTCAGTAAGTCTATCTATGTTAGATGATGAGATAAGTTTTTCTTGTGAAGTCATTTGGCTTCTGATTTCTTCCATTTTTGCTTTGTCACTTTCGGCGCTAATTTTTACATCTGCAAGTCTTGATTCATTTGCCATAATTTTGTCGAGTTTTACGGTAATTTCTTTGTCCATAGCAACAATATTATTGGTTTCATTAAATTTTCGGATTTCTTCTTCGATTTTGGTGAGATTTTGATTGGAAATTTTTAGTTGTTCTTCAATAAACCCTTGCGCTTCTTTGCTCTCCTGTAAATTAAGATCTTTATTTTTTTCTACAAATAGGGATGCCCATACGTTAGCAATGTCTTTGGCTAATTTTGGTTCACCAGTTTGTAAATTCATTTTTATAAGATTTGTATTTTTTAGTGATTCAATAGTGATCATTCCCTGAAGGTTATCGGGAGTCAATTCATAAGGCAGTTGGTCCAGATTTAATTTTTTTATTACTTCTTCTTCAATTTTTCTATCTTTAATTAAACTTTCATAGGTTGCCAAAGAGACCTCCGGGGTAAATTGGGTTTGTATTTTAGGTTCAAGCTCTACTTGATATTTTGGTTTGGAAATCATTAAGATAGTACTTGCTTGATAGACAGGTTTTAAGTAAAAATAGCTTACCAGGGCAGCGGTAATAACCGCAATTAAAAATATTAAGATAATGATACCTTTTCTTTTTAAGAGTACGTTTATGTATTCGCGTAAATCAATTTCTTCTTCTTGTATTTCTGGCATTAAAAAAACCTCCTATTATTTGGTTAGTTGGTTAGTTGGTTACCTAGTTAATCGGTTAGGATAAAGAAAATTAGTTAACAATTTATAGTTTATAGTTTTCAATTGCAAATTGCAAAATTATCTAGCTAGCTGGTTACCAGTAATCGCTATTCCGGGTAACTGGACAACTAACTATATTTCTTCCATAGAAGTTATTTCCCATTCAGAACCGTTTTTTTGAAAATCAACGTCAAATAAAATGATTTTAGGGTAATTATCGGTAGGCCAAAATGGGGGAATGACATTAAAATATTTCACAGAAATATCTATTTCCATTTCACTATTAGCATATAATTCAGCTAAAACAAGATTTTTAACACTAACACCTACTACGACATCTTTAATCGCTGAATCTATCAAATCTTCAATTTCTTCCACTTGAGAGATTAGCTCCTCAGCTATACTATCAACGGTGCCAAAAGTATGGCCATCAGTGTCGGAATAATTATAAGAAATATTTTGCATAAATAAGCTAACATCTTTTTGTTGGAGAGCTTTCCCGATGTTTTTACCAATTTGTAATATTTTAGCTTTATCGGCTGCAGTACTTACAATTCCCCAAATATTGCAACCTGTTAATGATAAAATTATAAATATAGCAATCACTGTTATTGATATTTTTTTAGTATTTTTTTTATGCATTTTAATTCCGGTCAAATGATACAGGGGAGGGTTCTCTATATCATTATTTGTTTTTTATCTTGTGGGGGGCGGATTCATCCGCCCCGTAATATCCGGGTTCGATAAATCGAACCCCTACATTCCATAAATAGACAGGCGAGACGCCTGTCCTACGGTTAAGGCGGGTTCGATGTCTACCTGTGCGTTTCCGCACGCAGACAGGAATCGAACCCCTACCGCAATGACCAAGATAGATTCCCTCTTTCGAGGGAATGACAAAGAAGAAGCGGGAATAACGGAAACAAGCGAATAGCCTGTCCCCTTATATTGGCATTAAAGTAACTGTTACTTCTACTGTATCAATATCTGTTACTCCGCCTTCTGTATAAGTTACAATAACAGTTGTTTCCCCTACAGATACTCCGGTAACCACCCCTGAACTATTAACGGTAGCAATAGCAGGATCAAGTGAACTATAACCTGCCAAGCTTAGTTCTATAGAAGCATCGTCTGCATTAGTATAGCTAGCTGTAATGAAGGTTATACTTTGTGAAGCTCCTACATACATAATCATACGCATTGGCTCAACAAAAATAGTATCTAGTATTGGTTTTTCTTGAACTGTTACAATTATGTCAGCAGTATCAGTAATATCATCTTCTCCCGTATAGCTTTCCGTGTAGCTTACTGTGATTGTTTCTGTACCTTCTGATACTCCCGTAACCACTCCTGAGGTAACAGTAATAATGTCTGTAGAATCAATGTTATAACTTACATCATCAGAATCTAATTCTATTTCAGCTTCAGTTTCATTATCATAGTGAGCGGTAATGGAAGTTAAAGTTTCTGAATCTCCTATATATATACTCATTTCAGATGGAATCACTACAATGGAATCAAGCAATGCCTCTTCTACAGTTATGGTAAAGCTTTTAGAAACAGATACTTTTCCATCGCTTACCGCTACTGTAACCTGATTTTCCCCAACTTGAGCTTCAGTCGGAGTCCAGCTTACTTCTCCGGTTTCATTGATAGTCATAAAATCTGGCTTCTCAGTTAAAGAATAAGTTAATACATCATCTGCATCCGGGTCAGTAGCGTCTACCTCGTAGGTGTATTCTATACCAACTTTTGCTGAATCTTCAGGGGTCGACCCTATAATTGGTTTATTATTAAAAAGCCCTCCTAAACAGCCTGTTGTAAATGATAAAAATACTATTACCAGCAAAAGAAATATTATTTTTTTAGTTCTCATAATTCTTTACCTCCTTTTTTTTCATACTGTCCTTATTATAGAAAAATAAAAAAAATAAATCAACATTATTTTGTCATTTGTCATTTTGTAATTAATCTGTGATATTGTCACCTTGAAATTAATCAGTAATAATGTCACTATGAAAAAGGTGGTAAAAAAATTAAAGCCGGGGAAAATAAGCCCCATTCATAATTTTTATCCTGATAAGTATGCTGATTTATTTAACCGGAAGATCGTGCAGCTTTCAGATGGAGAGGTTTTTGAGGTGTAAGGTATAAGGGAAATTTATTTTATGGATATTATCTTTAAAAAGGAGTGTGCGTTATGGATATTTTAATCACTGATTTTTTATCTAAGATAAATTTTGGAGAGGTGCAGAGTTTTAAGAATATGCAGGTGATTCCTCTCTTTACCGAAAGAGAGGAAGGTCTGGTGTATTTAAAGGAGGCCTTAGAGAAGAGATTGTTGGTAGTTAAAGAGGTTAGCGCAGAAGCTTCTGTGCCGGAATTGAAGGTGAGAAACAATTCTGATCTTCCGGTGCTTTTGCTGGATGGAGAGGAATTGGCCGGTGCCAAGCAGAACCGGGTATTGAATAGCACTATTCTGGTCAAAGAGAAGTCAGAGCTGATTATCCCGGTAAGCTGTACCGAACAGGGCGGATGTCAGGATATAAGAGGAGAAGAGGGTATAGAATCTAGTTGACTTTTTTCTTGTAAGGTGATAATGTTAAGCACAAAGATTGTTAGAAATCACCGCATATAAAAATAAGAGAGGAGCTTATTAACAATATGAGGAATTTAACAATGAATAAAAAAAAGTATAAAGAGATAAAAAAAGTATTTAAAAACAATAAAGGTTATGCCCGAACAAAGGATATTATAGATGCGGGAATTCACACTTCATATTTATATCAACTGACAGATGATAATGTTGTTCGCAAGATAAAACGTGGTTTGTATTATTGGAATGATTACAAGATTGATGTACAAGAAGAATTAGTAGAAGTCGCCAAGATTGTTCCAAAAGGTGTTGTATGTTTACTTTCCGCTCTATCCTATTATGAAATGACTACATATAATCCTTGGGAATATTACATTGCTATCCATCGAGATGATTTTAAACCATCTATCCCTGATTATTCTCCAATTAAAGTGTTCTATTTTGCAGAAAAACAGTACAGGACAGGAATTAAGGAAATTAGTATTCAGGGAAATATTGTTAAAATATATGACTTGGAAAAAACAATTTGTGATTGCATTAGATATCGAAATAAAATCGGAATCGATATAGTTAAGGAAGCTCTTAATGAATATATAAAAAAGAAAGAAAAAAATAT
>JAGGYO010000285.1 GCA_021162505.1 bacterium | reverse complement strand
CGTATATATTATCAATTGAATGAGAAAGATCACTTTAAAAAAATTACTCATTTATGAGGGATATTATCTTTTCTTCAATTAGATCTTTTATCATGGATTCCACATCTTTTTGCGCAATATTTTCATCCACTTTATACACTCCGGTAATATCCTTCACCATTTGTGAGAATGTAAGATTATCTTCGTGTATCATCTTTAAAATATTTGTCCCCATTGCATTTAAACTATAATAAGTTTCATTATCTCCGTGGTAAATTACGATCTCCTTTTTCCCATTTTCTTCTATTTCAGAAAATGTGATAAAATCATTTAATTTAAATTTTGCATTGTCATCAAACATTTAATTCTCCTTTAATCCAAGCATAGCATTACCTATATCTATTGTATTGAAATCAGCTTTTTCAAAGACCTTAATGATCCGGCCACGGAATATAACGCCCAGGCGATCACTTATTTTCATGAGTTCCTCTAATTCCGTAGAGATCAAAAGAATGACCTTCCCTTCATTTCGTTTTTTTATGATGAAATTATGAACAAAATTAGTGCTTTCAAAGTCCAATCCCCTTGTTGGATTTTTTGCAATTATGATTGCCTTCTCCCCTAATAATTCCCTACCCAGAATAAATTTTTGCTGATTCCCGCCGGATAGATTTTCCATATTCTCTTCTTCATTCATTACCTTTACATTCATCTTATTGACAATAGTCCTTACCTTTTTACTAATGCGTTTCTCTTGAATAAATCCCCATTGGCCGGACTCTTTTAAATTACTTGAATTCAATAGGAAATTTTTTTTAAGATCATACTGAAGTATAAGCGATTCATGGTGCCGATCCTCGGGTATAAGGGCAATATGGTCTCTGATATCATTTGTAATGTCCTTTCCGTTAAAAACAACCCGTTTTTCTCCGGGTATAATTTTAAAGAGAAGGTCAAATAAGGTTTTCTGGCCATTGCCTTCAATACCTGCAATACCGAATACCTCGCCTGCCCTAATATTAAGATCTTTAATATTCAATTTCCCTTTGACATTTGCATAAGAAATGGTCAAATGTCCGTTGAAATCAGAATCCGGAACAGGGTTGACCGTTCTTTTTCCTGATCGGAAAAGGAGGTTTATCAATTCATTTTTGGAAGTATTCTTAATATCAATATCCCCCAATATCTCTCCTTTTGATAATGTAACTACTCTATCGGCAATTTTAAATATCTCATCCAATTTATGGGTAATAAAAATTATGGATTTACCTGCTAATCTCAACTTTTTAAAGATCTCATACAGTGATTCAATTTCCTCCGGTATCAATAATGCCGTGGGCTCATCAAAAATTAAAATATCAAAATCACGGTACAATAACTTTAAAAGTTCAACCTGCTGTTTTAATCCTATTCCTATGTCGCGAATAAACTTTTCGGGGTCAACCTTCAAAGAGTATTGTTCTTCTATGTCCCTGATCTTTTCAATGATCTTTTTTTTATCAAGAAGTATCTTTTCCTCATTGCCAAGAACAATATTTTCCCAGACCTGCAAATTATCCATTAATAAGAAATGCTGATGGACCATTCCAATGGATAGTGTTCTCGCCTTCTCTGGGTCCAATGGCAGTATATTTTCTCCTTTATACAATATTTCACCTGAATCAGGGGAATAGATCCCCGTTAAGATGCGCATCAAGGTCGTTTTACCGGCACCATTCTCTCCCAGAATAGATAGAATTTCACCCTTATTGATCTTGAGTTCTACATTCTTATTTGCATAAGAATTACCAAAGACCTTGGATATATTGTTAAGTTCAATTATTAATCTTTGAGACATCTACTTTTATCTTTCCCTCTATTATATCTTTTCTAATTTTCTCGATCTTTACCTTCATATCTTCTGTTATCAGCTCTTTATTATATTCATCCAGAGAATAATTAACACCTTTCTCTTTTAACCCCAAGTCATATACTCCGCCTTTAAAATCACCCGAAATAACATCTTTAATGCTTTTATAGACAGCATTATCCACATGTTTTACCATACTTGTCAATACAAAACCCGGAGCAAGATAATCCTGATTTGAATCCACACCAATGACTAATTTCTTATTTTTTTGGGCTGCGTTTATTACACCATTTCCCGTTGAACCAGCAGCATGATAAATAATATCAGCACCCTTCGAATAAAGTGTATTCGCCAGCTCTTCACCCTTTACAGGATCGTGGAAAGCCTGCTGTCCGGAACCGACATATAATACATCAAGCTTGATATTAGGATCAATATAATATGCACCCTGTTCATATCCGAATTCGAATTTTTTTATAAGGGGTACCTTCATTCCGCCGATAAAACCTATATAATGAGCTTTTGTTTTCATTGCTGCCAATGCTCCCACAAGAAACGAACCCTCCTCTTCTTTAAATACAATGGATTTGACATTAGATACATTTACCACGCTGTCAACAATAGCAAAATGTACCTTGGGATATCTTTTTGCAACCTCTTCTACGGCATCATGCATAAGGAAACCAATTCCAATGACAAGATCATAATTCATGCTTGCAAATCGTGTTAAGTAGAGTTTATCCTCCGACATTTTCGATGGTTGGCCTACATTAACATTGATTCCAAAATCCTTTTCAGCCCGCTTGACCCCTCTATCTGCAGAATCGTTAAATGATTTATCTCCGAGACCTCCCACTGATAGCACAATTCCTATTTTTACATTGTTTTTGCTATTATTATCAGATACTTTTTTACTTGAACTTTTGCACGAATTAAGTAGCAATAAAAACATAAATAAAATTACTAAGGTCCTTTTTTTCATCTATAACTCCTTTTTATTATAAGCTTTTTCTATTATTTCCTTTATTTTTCTTAATCCCGTTTCTATATGTTCAATCTTATGAAGTTCCAATGTAATTTGTGGAAAAAACTTCTTATCAATCAAATTCTTAAAGAAATTTCCGAAATCAATATTACCACCACCTGGATATAAATGCTGATCAAAATTTCCGTCATTATCGTGTAAATGCACCTCACGCAAATTTTCATCAAAATAACTATACCATTTTTCCATAGGAACATTGGATAAAAAGTTTAAATGTCCCGTATCTATACAGTATTTAAAATCATATATCTTTCGGATCCCCTCTATAAAATTAAAAAAATATTCCGGTTTGGTTTCAAAAACATTTTCAAAAGAGAGTTGGGTCTCAAGACCATCAATAATGAATTCTTTCATAAATTTCGATAGTTTCCATAAGAACAGTTCTTTAAAATCATCTTCAATGAAGTAAATATAATTATAATTACCATGAAAAACAATATTTTTAACCCCCGTACTTCGTGCGAATTCAATTGTTTTCCTGAAAATATTTATTGTTATCTTTTTTAAATTTCTGTTCATTGCCGGAAATGATAGGCCTGCATAAGGTGCATGCATAGAAAACTCATAATTTTTACCGAGGTCTTTTAAATATTCTTTGTTTTTTAATAAGTTATTTATATCTTCCCTTTCATATAATTCAAAACCGTCCAAATAATCAAATCTTTCAGCAATATTTACCCATTTTTTTATATCTTTTCCATACAAAGTTAGAAATATTTTAAAATTTTTTATCATCAATAAATATCCAAACTGTGTTTATCCAATAAACGCCTTAAAAATCTTTTATTTATTCTCTTATTAATTATAAATCCTTTTTTAACATCTTCCTTTGCTTGTTCAAAGATCTCTTTGGATTTACTGAAATTATACCATTTGAATTTATCGAGGTTAAAATCAAGAAGTTTTGTAGCAAGTTGCTTCTCCATTTCCACAATATTTTTTTCAAAAATATCCTGGGTCTTGAAAATGAGCGTTAAGCCCTTTATGTCTTTTATCAATCCTCGATAACTTGAAGAAATATCAGAAGCAATAATATGAGTGGCTCCTAATTTATACCCTAATGCTACCGGTAGATTATCGAGAACGCCGCCATCTATGAAATAGGTATCACCAATATATACGGGAGAAAATATGGTAGGTATTGCCATTGATGCCAATAATCGTGGAACAAGTTCTCCTTTTGAAAATACGGTATAATTTCCCGATCTTAAATTAACTGCTGTGATAAATATTGGTATGGGTAGATCTTCTATTTTTGTATTCCCAAATATTTCATATAACAATTCTTGAAAATTGTCTTGAGGAAAAAGAGCTGAACCCTTTAATAATTTTATTTCAGTGGTCACCTTTTTGGGTAAAGCTAAAATACCCCTGCCTTTTAATTCATTGAAATAATGTTCCATATCCTTAAATTCATCTAATTGGTCTATCTTTTCAATAGTTTCAATGATCTTTTGCTGATCGCCATTATAAAGTGAGTATAAGCTTGCTGCCAAAGCACCCGCACTGGTACCTAGAAAAGCGGAAATTCGTTTTTTTTTGATCTTTTCCAGTATGGCAAGATGAGCTATTCCCCGGGCTCCGCCGCCTGATAATACAATAAAGGTTCTTTTTTTAAACATTATTGCTCTATTATTTCTACATTTGCTCTTGGAACAATAACCTTTTCTCCATTTTCTAATTCAAGTTCTACTACTCGGACAAACGCTTCTGTTTCCAGTTCCCTTAGCTCAGATGGTAACCCAACTACTTTTGCTATTTTTCCGAAATAAGGTGTTCTAATGATCCGAATATTCTTCCCCATTGAAAGGAAATACTCGCTTTCTTTAATTTCACCTTCCAAGGCATTAATATCAGTAACAATGACTTCAGGTCTGATAACACCTGCACGAATTTGAGTAGCACCATTAATAGAGGCAAATTTCCCATCAAGGTCCTTTAAGAGTTCAAAGGTGCTTTTTGCCATATCGATCTTACCGAACCCTTCTGTCACGATAATTGAAAGGGGTATCTGCTCATTACCGGTAATTGCAACGCCGATTTCATAACCTAATAAACTTCTCAGATCCTTGTCGTCCATCCCGGCGGTTATAATTCCCTTAACGCCGACTTTTATAGCTTTGGAAACAAATGCATGATCAATATGTGAACCGACAACAATAATAAGATCCTTTAATTCTTCCGTTAATTCACTTATGGGTAAGGACTCTTTATTATCATTGACCATAACCTTTAATATTCCCATTCTTTCACCACCAATACCGAAAATACCTTGTATCATAGAACCTTTTGTTTCAATAATAACGCCTTCTTCCGGAAATACTTCGGTTATTTGGCCACCGATATAAGCGCTAAGCTCGACCGGCGTTGGCTCACTTCTTAAAACAGCTTGACCTGTAACCTCGGAAATGCTTTCAATAAAGCCATCAATGGGGGATTTTACCGTATCCTTTCCAATTCCTAAGAATCCTTTTTTTTCAACAAGGATATCTCCGATATTAATATGATCTCCGACTTTTACTTTAAGATAATTGGGTAATTCACTTCCTAAAATCCCTAATTTCTGGGCTAATTTTTCTATAAAAACAGCCCCGGGTAAATCTGCACTGGCAATAATATCATGTGATTTTACCGTATCGCCTTTTTTAACCAAAACATTTCCTTTTAAAGGCAATAATCGGCTTTTTTCAATGATCGTATATTTTGATATTTTTAATCCTGGTGTATATGCTTGTCCCATATTATTCTCCTATCTTCTTATAAAGCGTATCGGGGTACATATCAATAGCCTTGTACCACTTCAATAGCTTTTCAACACGCCTGTCGTCTGCTAAACCAAGTTTTAGAGGGCGACCTCTTGTATCAATGATAATTCCGACGACACCGCCATGAACTTCTTTTTCAACTTTTTTATTTTTACCTTCGCCAAGGTCAAAGCCCTGTAATGGTTTTACATACACCTTTGCTTTCTCACCGACTCCCAATGGATAAACCTTGATCTCGCCATAATTAATATTTTCTTCTATTATTTTACCATCCGGCATCTCTATTCTTATTTCCATAACAGACTTTTCATTCATTTTCTTCAATAAACCTGCCGGACATATACTTGTACCAAGATATATAAGACAATCTTTTTCAAAAACATCGGTAGCTGCCTTTTCATTAACCTGGGATAGAACGCCCAATTGGGGCATCATAAAAATACTGTCAACGGTCAAGTCCGTAAATCCAAGGGGTTGAAATGCATCTATGATCATTAAAGCAGATTGATTTCTTCGAGGAGCGTGAGAGAGTACACCGCCTGAACCGACGAGCATATTTAATTGGAACATATTGATAAGCGTCTTGCCAGATGCTTTTTGTGAAAATGCATCGGAAATGGTCCTTTGCTGCTGCACTCCTTTTAATCCCACTGCAAGAGATTTATGCTGAATGAAAGCTAATCGCAAAGCCTCGCGTGCCAATGCTTGTTCTATGACTAATTCTTCTATGGTTTGAGGTATCGTTGTAGGTCTGATCATTTTATTTTTGATCCTGTTTCTCACATCTTTCGTATCCACCTCAAAAGGA
This sequence comes from bacterium, assembly GCA_021162505.1. Lineage (GTDB taxonomy): Bacteria > AUK180 > AUK180 > AUK180 > AUK180 > AUK180. Next base: position 2,039 of record JAGGYO010000285.1, on the reverse strand, counting down.
AGCCATCTCATCACATTATCCTCGCCCGCCTCGGCAAATACTTGACTAACTGAATAAGACATACCCAAATTTGCCGATACCGTTCTATTGAAAATGTCCTTAAAAACGGAAAAAACATCGGTGGTAGCACCGCCAATATCTACACCGACAATATTTATATCTCTTTGTTTTGCTATTGTTTGCATTATCAAGCCCACCGCTCCGGGGGTAGGCATAATATCAACATCCGTCCAGTTCATAAGATGCTTATAGCCCGGGGCATGCGCCATAACATGCTCTAAAAAAAGCTCTTGTATCATTAATCGAGCCGGCATCAAATTTTCCATTTCCATGGAAGGTCTGATATTATCCGTTATCTGTAATGCCGTAATATCTTCTAATGTCTTTTTTATCTCATCCCTTGCTTTTATATTCCCTGCATAGATAACGGGCAATTCATAACTAATACCTAATCTAGGTTTGGGATTTGCAGCTTTAATGATCTCCGCAAGCTCCACTACATGTTTTATGGTGCCGCCATCAGTACCACCGGAAAGAAGGATCATATCCGGGCGAAGATTTCTTATCCTCTCTATTTTTTCATGAATAGGTCTCAGATCATTTGTTGCAATAATATCCATTACAATTGCACCCGCACCTAACGCTGCGCGTTCTGCGGATTCGGCGGTCATTCCCTTTACCACACCGGCGACCATCATTTGCAATCCACCACCTGCTGAGGATGTTGAAATGTAAATATCGGTGCCGGTCTTTTCATCTCTTTGATCTTTAATTATGGTTTCTCCTCGCAAGAATACCTTATTGGTAAGTTCTTCCAATTCGCTAATAGCGTTTAGAACACCCTTCGTAACATTTTCAACGGGAGCTTCAACTGTTGTTGGTGCCTCCCCTCTTTTTATTAAACGATAAATCCCGTCACGCTTTTCAATCAAAATTGCCTTGGTAGTGGTAGACCCACAATCAGTAGCAAGTACGCGTTCAATAGAAGAATAATCCTTTTCCATATTTACTCCTTTTTTAATTTTTTCTTTTTTTCCTTTACTTCCAATCTCTTTTCTTTGTCATATGTATCGAACATTTCAAGTAATATATCAACAGAATCCCTTTTCTCTAAAAAATTTACGAAATTACTGTATTCATCACCAACAATAAATGCTTTTATAAAGGGCTCGAACATTACTAATAATTGACTTCCGATATAATTTAATGGTCTGTTCAGTTCAATATAAAAAATAGCAGGTGTTGTCAAACCATGATTTACAAAAAATTTCACAATTTTTTCAGCAACAAGTAATTCATCCTTTGTAAATTCTTTATTCACTGTGCTCCACCATTTTCAGTACAAAACTTAATATCTTTTCTCTTTGAGGACCATGACAAATGATATACATCCCCCTTGTCTTCATTAGAATATTCTTTTCTTTAAATGGTGAAAGGAAAAATCCTCTTTCATCAATATAGACCTTTTTATAATCTTTCCATTCCTTTTTGATATTCATGAACAGCCGTTTAATGTTTATTTCTTCATCATTGACCGTATAAAATGTAGGGAACCAATAACCAAAAAAGGTCAAGAAGAAAAACAGCGAATACAATATCACATAAAATCCTGCTTGAAATATATAATAGACCAATATACCTATAATAATCAGCACAGCTATAAAGAATGCTGTTTTAATAGGGTAATCAATAAAGGGATGACTTGTCCATTTAAATTCCATAATTATATATTTTATCATTTTTACGGTCATTTTCCAAATAGGAAAGAGAACTGCGAAGCGATGAAATATCCATTTTGCTCGGTATTGGCAAAGAACCGCGTACGCTTCAATTCCGTTAATGTCCCCAAAGGTCTCTATATCCGCATTATAATGATATAAGAAGTATTCCCTTCTGTTTTGCCTCATATCGCCAAAAATGGATTTGAACCCGAATATCTTATCAAAATTTTAGGGTCGGAATATTTAATTTCTTTTATATTTGAGAAAGCTCATTTTTTTTAAAAAATAATTTGACATAAAGTAAGAAATACTATATAT
>JAGGYO010000126.1 GCA_021162505.1 bacterium | reverse complement strand
GTCATAAAGCCAGACAATCACGATTACTTTATATTGTCATCTGGATTATTTTGCTGACGCTGTTGTTTGTAATAATCTATTTTCGGCATAAAACGCAAACGTAATGACAATGAATAATGAATAATGAATAATGAATAATGAAAGATGAAGAATTAAAGAAAATAGAATAAACACAGAGCACACTGAGATTAAAGAGAAATGAGATTCCTACGCTGCGAAAGCATTGTGTCTGGTCGCAGTCTTGGGACACACCTCTATGAGGAATGTCCCGCCTATTTTCAGTCTGTTTTCTTCTGAACCTTTAAACCTTGAACTTTGAACTTTTTAACCTTCTTTAGTAATATCCCTAATGTGGGACTTTGTCCCTGACTTCGTCACTTTCGACTCATATTTAGTGACTGGAAAATATAGAAAAAATTGAACAACCCAATGGTTGACAAAAATATAAATAAATGTTAAAATCAACTTAGTGAAAATATTAACAATATGGAGGTTAATATGACAAAACGAGTTTATAATTTTTATGCTGGTCCGGCGGCTTTACCACTGGAAGTATTAGAAACTGCACAAAAGGAACTTTTGGATTTTAATGGTTCCGGTATGTCTATTATGGAACTTAGTCATAGGTCTAAGATATATGATGAAGTAATTGAAACCGCAAAAAAAGATATAAAAAATCTTATGGGTCTTGATGATTCATATCATATTCTATTTTTAGGCGGTGGTGCAAGTACACAATTTGCAATGATCCCGTATAATTTTCTTAAGGAAGGAATGGCCGGCGATTATATTGACACGGGTGCTTGGTCGACAAAAGCCATTAAAGAAAGTAAAAAAATTGGTGAAACAAATGTATTGGCTTCATCTAAGGAAAAGAATTTTTCCTATATTCCAAAAGATTTCACTATTGATGAAAATGCTGCTTATTTACATATTACTTCAAATAATACCATTAGAGGAACTGAATTGTTCACATTCCCCGAAACAGGAAATGTTCCTTTGATCTGCGATATGTCAAGTGATTTTCTTTCCAGAGAATTGGATTATACAAAATTTGATCTTATTTATGCCGGTGCCCAAAAAAATGTTGGACCAGCAGGTGTTGTAATTGTTATTATTAAAGATTCAATGCTCGGTAAAATTAAGGATGCAGATCTTTTTACAATGCTTGATTATAGAACACATGTAAGCAAAGGTTCCATGTTCAATACTCCCCCGGCTTTCCCTATTTATATGGTAGGATTGGTTGTAAAATGGTTAAAAGCACATGGTGGTTTAGCGGAAATGGAAAAACTGAACATTAAAAAATCCAAATTATTATACGATGCTATTGATAACTCCAATGGTTTTTATATTGGCGCAACGGCAAAAGAAGACAGATCAAGAATGAATGTAACATTCAGATTAAAAGATGAATCATTAGAAGAAATTATAGCAAAAGAAGCCTTGGAAAATGATCTCGTTGGCTTAAAGGGTCATAGATCTGTCGGCGGATTAAGAGCTTCTATATACAATGCTGTTCCTTATGCAGGCGTTGAAAAACTTGTTAATTTTTTAAATGATTTCATGAAAAAACATTCATAAGGAGTAATAAATGACAAAAGTACTATTAATAGATAAGGTTGACAAAGTTGCCAAGGAAATGCTTGAAAAGGCGGGCTTTGAGGTTGATAAATTTGACGGTTTATCAGAAGAAGAAAGGCTTAATATAATCGGTAATTACGAAGCTGTAGTGATCAGAAGCACTACTAAATTGATGAAAAATTATATTGACAAAGCAAATAATATGAAATTGATCGTTAGAGGCGGTGAAGGCACGGACAATATTGATAAACCATACGCTGCCGAGAAAAATATTATTGTTGAGAATACTCCGGGTCAAAATAGTCATGCTGTTGCAGAGCTTGCCCTTGGCCATATGTTCGGTCTCGCAAGACATTTACAATGTGCTCAGCTCTCAATTAAGGCAGGTAAATGGGAAAAGAAAAAGTTCAAAGGAACAGAATTAAAAGGGAAAACCGTGGGTATCATCGGTGGTGGTAAGATCGGTAAGGATCTTGTTACAATGTGTAAAGCCATAGGAATGAATGTTCTTGTTTATGATCCTTTCCTGAAACAAGATGAATATCCTTTTAAATTGGTTGATTTGGACAACCTTTTGGAAAACTCCGATTATGTTTCAATGCATGTTCCAATAATGGATGCCACAAAAGATCTTATCAATAAAGAGAAACTTGGGAAAATGAAAAAGAATGCCTATTTAATAAATTGTGCAAGAGGCGGAGTAGTAAATGAGGCTGACCTTGCCAAAGCATTGGAAGAAGGTATTATTGCCGGTGCTGCATTTGATGTTTATACGAAAGAACCGTTTGATGATACTAATCCTTTATACAATGCTCCAAATATCCACTTTACACCGCATTTGGGCGCTTCTACGGCAGAAGCTCAGATAAATTGTGCAGTTGCAGCAGCTGAGCAGATTATCGCTTATTTTAAAGAAAATAAGGTTTTAAATAGAGTAAATTAGAAAAGAAAATGACAATTGACAATTGAGAATTGAAAAACAGTATGCAGTATCCAGTGCTAAGTATTTAGTTCCTCCACTTTGTACCAATGACTTAGTACTTCTTACGATTTTGGATCTTTCGACTGATAAAAAACAGCAAGAATTTTCCAATTAACTTGCAGTTTTCAAAAATATAGGAGTTACACTTCTTATTTTGCTGTCAAAAGAAAGTTCAGTATTTACATTAGGTATGACAAATTCATTTATTTGGTTCAATATCTTTGTCTGTTGTTTATAAAGTAATTTGCATACTTCTATTTTATCCGGTTCAGTAAAAATCGTTGTCATTAGATAATACCTTACCCAAAGGTCTTTTTCTGTTTTTAATACATCATCAAGGATTTTATTGATAAATGCCTTATTGTATTTCCTTTCTGCATCATTGCTAAGTTTTACTTCTTCATTAACTTCATATGTTACTTTGTTTTCTAAGAAAAAATTTAACTTGATCTTTTGGAATTCTTTTATATCTATAAGAATTTTTAAAAAATTTTTTAAAATATTGATATTTTTACACTTAAATGTAAAAGGATTATTCAACATATTTTTATACTGGTTTATTG
>JAGGYO010000292.1 GCA_021162505.1 bacterium | reverse complement strand
CTGTATAATAATCCTTATCAAACAAATTATTTACCCTTAAATAAATATCAAAAAATGTAAAATTGTAATTGACATTAAAATTCATAAGAGAATAAGAAGGAACAATATTTTTATCATAATTGTAATAATCAAAACTCTTGCCATAAAAGTTAAATTCAATTGATGCATTCATTCTTCTCAGGAAATTAAAACTAATATTATTTGTAATCTTATAATCAGGAATATACGGCATATCCGAGATATAATCTCCAGGTGTTCCTAATTTCGAAAGATTCTTTGCTTCCATGAGTGAAACTGTTGTTTTATAATTCAGAATTTTACCGAAGGAAAGTTCCAAACTGCTTTCAATGCCATGGTAGAATGCCCTATTCATATTATAATATGGAGCCATTTTATCATCTCTATTTATCAGATTATTAAGAGAAATTTCATAATATCCAATATTGAATTTCAATCTTTTACCATTAAATGAAAAATATACATCATATTCGTTGGAATATTCCGGCTGTAGATCTGGCGAAAGAGCATCGGCTAATTGATGAAGATTTGGATAATGGGTATTTTTACCTTGCAAAAAACTAAATTGGATGTTCTTTGCTAAATTGAATTTGAATTTAAAGGTATAATTAAGATCATCATAGGAATAATCATCGTTTTCAAAATCATTTTTTAATAGATTAATACTGAATACAAAATGCTTTAATTCCTTTTCAAGTATAATATAGAGATTCTTAAAGTTTGATGAGATCTCTTTCTCGGTAGTTTCATTGAAAATATAGTTATCCTTCATTACTTTGTGATATTTATTTTCATTGAGAAATCCAAGTTCAAATTTCACAAATTTATACCCGCTTAATGATACACTAAAATTACTCGCGTGATCATCAAATATATCTTTCTCGCCAATATTTGTAAAATCATTGTCTCTATACATTTCGAGTTCATTATATAGTTTTAAATAATTTGCATAAAAATTCAATTTAAGATCATCCCGAATAAGAATATTTCCCGCGATATTATAATTTTTTTGTAACCATATAGGAAATCTCCAAAATCTCGGCGATTTATAAATAGAATAGGGCTTGCTCAAATTTTTCTCTGCTGTTGTTGAATAAGGTAATTCTTGCTCATTATTTATATTTGTAATGGAAAATAATATCCTGGAATTATCATTAAAATTATAAATGGTCTTCAATAATAAACTCTTCTTGTCATATGCACTATTCTCTCTATAACCGCCACCTTCATTCACAACGGATATAAATTTTTTTGACAAAGAATAACCATCGCTGAATGAATCGGTATAGCTCAATATAAAGGAAAATTTATCTATATTCAATGAGGTGAATGTATCCAACTTACCACCTAAATTTGATGTAACCTGTGAATTGAACGAAAAATTATTGCTTTTAGCGTTTTTGCTGATAATATTTATTACCCCACCAAGGTTGTTCACACCGAATTTTGAACTGCTCAGCCCTTTATAGATCTCAATTTTTTGGATCATTTCAACGGGTAACATATCAATATTTACAGTATCGTAATAGGCATCATTTACAGGAACTCCATCTATAAGAACCTTAATTCTTGATTTGTCAATTCCACGGATGAAAATACTGATCTCACCCTTCATACCTCGACTAAAATTTAATCCTGCAATACCTGATAATATCTCTTCCAGATTTTTTTTATTGCTTTTTTCAATATCTTTGGCGGTGATAACGGTTACATTTTGCCACTTAGTAGAGGTGATTGTAATAGAATCCAGTTTATAGATATTCTTTTCAATTCCTTCTCCAAAAATGGAACCAATAGTAAGGAACAGCATTAAAAACAATGCAAAGGAATAAAGATTTTTCATAAGCAATCCTATTTGTGCCCTTTGATACCCTTTCCAAATACGGGAGGGTAAAAGATTTCTCTTTTTACCCCATAGACCTTTTTTCCTTATTAAAATCCACTTAGGAAAAGAGGTTCGGGTTTTACTAATTATACCAAATTTATAATTTATTCCAAAATTTACTGGGAACGGTAGTCAACGAAGTCAACGAAATACATCCCTTTTGAAATTATTAAAAAAAATTGTATAATAATATGAAATGGAGGTATCTGTGTTTTGTAGAAATTGCGGAAAGGAAATCAATGAAACATTAAATAAATGTCCTTTTTGCGGAGAACCTATCCTCAAAATAAAAATAAAGAGTTATCTTTTAGAATCAATACTTGCTGCAATTGTTTGTAATATTATTTTTGGTTTGATAGCCTTATATTATTCAATTAAAGTCAAGCGTGCCCTTAATATGGACATGATAGAAGAAGCAATTAAAACTTCCAAAAGCGCTAAAAAATGGCTAATTATTTCAGCTATCGCCTTTTTTGTAGAACTCCTTTTATTAATCGTTAGTTTATTTTATTCCAATGTTTAGTTATTTTTTTACTCTTTTCCAAATAAAATATACTAAAAGGAGCTTTAAAATATCATACGGGAAAAAAGGTAGTACTCCAACGATAAGAGATTTTATTAAATTTCCTTTCAGCAAGATTCCAAGCCAAAGCCAGCCAATAAAGTAAATAATAAAGAGTCCGCTAAGTAAAAGAACTAATTTATTTTCTATTTTTTTACTAAATAATTTTATAACTAAAAAAGCCCCTATGAAGCCAATAATATATCCACCGGTTAGACCAAGAAAATAGGCAATACCTCCTGACAAATTAGCAAAAAGAGGAAGCCCCAATCCTCCTAATATTACATATGTTAAAAAGGTCAAAAAGCCTATTTTGAATTCAACAAATATTGAGATCAATAGTACAGATAAAACTTGTAAAGTAAATGGTACGGGAATTCCCGGAATAAAAAAAACCGCATTAGCGCTTAAAAAAAGGATTAATAAACTTACAAAAAAAGTAATGACTCTTGATAATGATCTATTGATGGGCTTTGTTAAATAATCATGATCTATTCTCATGCATTTCATTTTTAACTCCTATTTAGGTGATTATAACATATTTTTCCCTTTCCACAAATTTTTTATCTATATTTCATGATAATGTGACATAATTTGAATAGATAAAGTATTAACTGAGAAAAAATCTTTTTTTTCTCATGTCAAGGGGGTGCAAGACATTTGTAATAAATTTTTATTTCTTAATTTTTTTTACTTGTCTTTGTATATTTTTTTAATAAATGTAATAT
>JAGGYO010000199.1 GCA_021162505.1 bacterium | reverse complement strand
TCTCGGCATCTACTGTCAGGGAATTGATCAAAAAAAATGATTTTACGACCATTAAAAAACTTGTCCCGATCTCAACCTATGATTTCCTCGTATCGGAAGAGGGGAAACCCATCGTAGAAAAAATAAATAACAGCGATTCAAGACATTGAAAACAGTTGAGAGTTGAAAAACAGTATGCAGTATGCAATACTAAGTATTTAGTTTCTCCACTTAGTACCAAGGGCTTTGTATTTTTCTACCAATCTATTCATATGTCAGTTATAGCGTATGTTATTCCTTTTGTCAAGTTTTTTACAAATATGATTTATCTAATATGTTTTATTTCCTTCGCTTTTCAAGGGTAACATATTTTTTGTTCAATTGGCCCGTGTAAACAGCGCGGGGTCTCATTATCCTGTTGTTTTCAAGGTATTCAAGGATCCTTGCTGTCCAGCCTACAATTCTAGCCACTGCAAATATGGGTGTAAACATTGCGGATTTTATTCCGAGACTGCGATATACCAGTCCTGAGTAAAAATCTACATTGGGAAAGATTTTTTTCTTTTTACCGAGATTATTGCACACGAGATCATCAAGTTTCGAAGCAATATCAAAAAGATTCATAAAATCATTGTGTTCTTCTGCAAGCATTTTTGCCACAGGCTTCAATATTCTTGCTCGGGGGTCATATGCCTTATAAACCCTGTGTCCGAACCCCATGAATTTCCGTTTTGTTTCAATAGCATCATTATACCAATCCTCAACCTTGTTTATATTGCCAATTTCCTCAAGCATATAAAGAACCCGTTCGTTGGCACCACCATGCAAAGGTCCCTTTAAGCTCCCAATCGCTCCTACAATAGAACTGTACATATCAGATAATGAGGAATTTATAGTAATCCCTGTAAAAGTTGAATTGTTCATACCATGATCAGCATGCAAAATCAGTGCTAGGTTCATAACGCGTTCTGCAATGGGACTGATATCATAAGGTCTTTCACCCGTAATCATATATAAGAGATTGCCGGCATGTGTACAGGTAATGTCTTGGGGAACAATTCTTTTGTGTTCACGGATGCGGGCAATTGTTGCCACGATACCGGGAAGCTGAGCGATCAATCTTATTGCAACTTCCCGCTCTGCAAAGACGGAATAATCTTCAGCAGTTGCATCAAGGGTTCCTAAAACAGAAATGGCAGTTCTCAATGCCGACATTGGGTGTGTATGAGGAGTAGGGATCTTTTCCAAAACATCAACAATCACATCGGGAATGGTCCTATACCCGATCAATTTTTTCTTGAATGCTTCCAATTCATCTGCGCGAGGAAGGTCTCCATAAAGAAGTAGGTAAATGATCTCTTCAAAGTTGCAATATGTGGCAAGATCAAAAATATTATATCCCCGATATAACAACCAGCCCTTTGCTCCATTGACATATCCGATATTGGTTTTTCCCGTAATTGCTCCATCCAATCCCTTATTGAGAGTGACTTTGGCTGGAAAAGTGAAATCGCCGGTCAACCCGGGTTCCGGAATATTGTCCGTTTCCTGAAGTGCCGTTTCACCCACTTTTTTTATTACATCACGGAGTTCTTTGTTTGCATGATTTTCTTTCATTTTTGCCTCCTAATTTTTTGATAATATTATTTTTTACACTTTCCCATGAATAAGAATTGTAAAAATTAAACTGTAAAAAAAAATTCATCTTCCCTTTTTCATATTTGCTTCCTTGAATTAAATATTATAACTTTATAATACATCTTTTCGCTGAGAATGTCAAGTAAGAAGGGAGAAATGAAAAATCAGTAAGCAGTACCAAGAGAAAACTGACGAAGTTACATAATAGGGACATTCCTTGGATGTTTAGGTGTGTCCTGATACCCCTTGTATTTATGTTCCGCTTCTTAGCTGTACTTTAATTATTAAACAGCCATAATACGGTTAGCGCCTCGTCTCTGAATGACACGGGAAATGTTTTTCTTATGTCTGAATCACAATTAAATATTTCACAAAATTGTTGACAAAAAAAAATAAAGTGATATAATTAAAAAAAATGGAGTTGCATGTGAATAAATTGCGTGTAAAATATCAATTAATTAATAATATTTTCTTATATTATAGGAGGATCCTATGGGACTTAATCTTACAAGAAAGATTCTTAGCGCCCATCTTGTTTCAGGGAAAATGGAAGTAGGGAATTCTATTTCCATTCGCATTGATCACACTCTAACTCAAGATGCCACAGGAACAATGGCTTATCTGGAATTTGAACGCCTCGGTTTGGATCGGGTGAAAGCAGAAAAAGCTATTAGTTATGCAGACCACAATATGCTTCAAGCCGATTTTAGAAATCAGGATGATCACAAATATCTTGAAAGCATTGCTAAAAGATTCGGTATTTATTATTCCAGACCCGGAAATGGAATATGTCATCAGGTAAATCTGGAAAGATTTGATGTACCGGGTAAAACATTGATCGGCTCTGATTCACATACACCCACCGGCGGTGGTATCGGTATGATATCCATAGGTGCGGGCGGCTTGGATGTTGCTCTTGCCATGGCTGGGGAGCCTTATACGATTAAAATGCCAAAAATTGTCAATATTCATCTTAAAGGTGAGTTACAGGCGTTTGTCAGTGCAAAGGATGTTGCTCTTTACCTTTTAAGTAAATATGGAGTAAAAGGCGGTAGAGGCAGGGTATTTGAATATACCGGTGAAGGATTAAAAACACTTAATGTTCCACAGAGAGCAACAATTACAAATATGGGAACCGAGATGGGACTTACTACCTCTATTTTCCCATCAGACAAGATTACACTTGATTTCTTAAAAAAACAAAATAGAGAAAAAGATTGGATAGAATTGGGTGCAGACCAAGATGCAACTTATGATGAAGTATTCGAAGTTGATCTATCCGAAATAGAACCAATGGTTGCTAAACCACATTCACCGGGCAATATTGCTCCCATTTCCGAGGTTGAAGGTCAATCAGTTGATCAGGTAATAATCGGTTCATGTACCAACTCTTCTTATACTGATCTTGTAACAGTTGCAAAAATGCTTGACGGCAAAAAAATTGCAGAAAACATTAGTGCGGGATTACTCCCGGGTTCAAGACAGATCTTAACACATTTATCTGAAGAAGGGTGGATAAAATCCTTTGTTAAAGCAGGGGTTCGCATACTTGAATCTGCTTGTGGTCCATGTATTGGAATGGGCTTTGCGCCGGGAAGTAATGAAATTTCGGTACGAACATTCAATAGGAATTTTCTTGGGAGATCCGGAACGAAATCTGCCAGTGTATTTCTCACTTCACCTGAAGTTGCAGCAGCATGCATGCTCATAGGTAAATTTACCGATCCGAGGAAATTAGGTATAAAACCGTTTACCATTAAATTACCTAAGAAATTCATAATTGATGATTCTATGATCATTCCACCGTTACCCATTGAAGAAGCACAAAATATCAAAATTGTAAAAGGACCCAATATCAAACCATTACCATTAAAAAATACTTTACCCGATAAACTTAACGGGGAAGTATTAATAAAGGTTGGTGAAGATATTACAACTGATCATATTATGCCCGCCGGAGCTCAAATATTACCATTCAGATCCAATATTCCTGAGATCTCTAAATTCGTTTTCCGGGTAATTGATGAGAAATTCTATGATAGGGCAATGGCGAAACATGGTGGGTTTATTGTAGCCGGAGAAAATTACGGACAGGGTTCTTCAAGAGAACATGCTGCAATTGCACCGTCATATCTCGGCGTGAAAGCGGTTATTGTAAAATCATTCTCAAGGATTCATCTTGCAAATCTTATCAATTTCGGTATAGTTCCGCTTGAATTTAAAAATAAAGCCGATTATGATACCATTGATCAAGGAGATAAATTTGAAATAGATGTTACAAATCTTAATAAGCAGCCGGTTAAGATGAAAAATTTTACCAAAGACAAAGAATATGAACTTGTGCACACTTTCACGAAAAATCAAGTAGCAATACTGAAAGAGGGCGGAAAGCTGCAATTTGTAAAAAAACATAATAAAGGAGAATAATTATGGAAAATAAATACAAAATACCTGAAAATGGTCAAAATATTACCATAGAAAATGGTAAAATGAATATACCTGATAATCCCATCATACCTTTTATTGAAGGCGATGGTATTGGTACGGATATAACTCCCGCAATGAAAAATATTGTTGATGCAGCAATTAAAAAAGCATATAAAGGGGATAAGAAAATTGAGTGGATGGAAATATATGCCGGAGAAAAAGCAAATTCCATTTATGGTGAATATCTTCCTAATGAAACTGTTGAAGCAATTAGGGAATATAAAGTTGCAATAAAAGGACCGTTGACCACACCTGTGGGTGGTGGTTTCAGAAGCTTGAATGTAGCATTAAGGCAAAAACTCGACCTCTATGTCTGCCTAAGGCCAGTAAAATGGTTTAAAGGCGTTCCATCACCTGTCAAACATCCTGAATTGGTTGATATGGTTGTTTTTAGAGAAAATACCGAAGATGTTTATGCAGGAATAGAATGGAAAGAAGGTAGTGAAGAGGCATTGAAAATTATTGACTTTATAAAATCTGAATATAATATTGATATAAAAAAAGATTCAGGAATTGGAATTAAGCCAATCTCTAAAAGTGGGTCGAAAAGATTGGTAAGCGCGGCAATTCAATATGCAATTGATAATGACAGGAAATCCGTAACAATTGTTCATAAAGGAAATATAATGAAATTTACCGAGGGTGCATTTAGAACATGGGGTTATGAAGTCGCCAAAGATGATTTTAATGGTAAAATCATCGATAAAGGTCCATGGGTAAAGATCATTAATCCGAAAAATGGACATGAAATAATTATTAAAGATGTAATAGCTGATGCTTTTTTACAACAAATACTTTTAAGACCGGCAGAGTACGATGTAATTGCTACAATGAATCTCAACGGTGATTATATGTCAGATGCAATGGCTGCGGAAGTCGGCGGAATTGGCATAGCTCCCGGAGGTAATATTAATTATTTATCAGGTATTTCTTTATTCGAAGCAACCCATGGAACAGCACCGAAGCATGCCGGATTAGATAAAGTCAATCCCGGTTCCATTCTTATGTCTTCTGTTTTAATGCTGCAATATTTAGGATGGAAGGAAGCAGCTACCATAATTGAAAATGCTTTTGAAATAACGATCTTAAATAAAACCGTAACCTATGATTTTGCCAGATTGATGGAAGGTGCTACTAAGGTTAAATGTTCGGAATTTGCAGATGCAATTATAAATAATATGGAATAGGGAAAAGATTTTTCCTCATTTTATTGGAGAGTGAATATGAAGATTATCAAAAAAGCTCAGTGCGGTAGTCTGGAGTCCAGTGATCTAATGATCTATATTGAACCATCAGATGGGGTAAAAATTGAAGTTGAATCTTCAATAAGTCAATTACACAATAAGGAGATCGAATATCTGGTCATTGAAGAATTAAAGGCAAGGAATATTGACAAAGTATATATAAAAATACATGATAGCGGTGCAATGAATCTCACAATTAAGGCGCGACTGAAAACAGTATTGAATAGAGGTATTAAAAATGAAGATCAAGCTTAGAAGAACAATGCTCTATATTCCGGGTAATAATCCGGGTATGCTCCAAGTCGCGGATATTTTTGGTGCTGATTCTGTATTATTTGATCTCGAGGACTCCGTTCCTTTAAGCGAGAAAGATGCTGCCAGAGATCTTGTTGCCAATATGATAACATATCGTGCATATGAAAATATAGAAATTACAGTTCGAGTAAATCCAATTACTACCTCCTGTTTTAAGAATGATGTAAAAGAAATTATTGCATCAAAGAATTTACAAGCCATAAGGTTACCCAAGACAAATACACCTGAAGATGTTAGTAAACTTGAAGAATTGATAGAGAAATGCGAGAAGGAAAACGGTATCAAAATTGGAAGCATTAATATTCATCCAATGATAGAGACAGCACTCGGTGTCGAAAATGCCTTTTCCATCGCCACAGCATCAAAGCGTGTTAATGCTATTACCATTGGTGGTCAGGATCTCACAGCGGATATGGGAATAGCAAAAACAAAAACAGCAGAAGAGATACTTTGGGCAAGATCAAGGATCGTTATGGCTGCAAAAGCAGCCAAGATCGATGTGCTTGATACTGTATTTACCGATATCAATGATGAGGAAGGATTAATAGAGGAGACAAAACTAATAAAAAAAATAGGATTTACAGGGAAAGCGGTGATCAATCCAAGACAAATAGATCCGGTACACAAGGTTTTCATGCCCACTGAAAAGGAGATTAAATGGGCAAAAGAGGTTATTAATGCTTATAATCACGGATTAAATTTGGGAAAAGGAGTTATTGCATGTAAGGGTAAGATGATCGATCCTCCAGTTGTAAAGCGCGCAGAAAAGATAATTACAATATTAGATCTATTAAAATAGGAGAATATGATGAAGAATAAATTGGGAATTGATATACCTAAATTTGTAGAAGGATTGGGAAATTTAAAACCCTATAAGGGACCATTTAATAGGATCAGAAAGGTTTCCAAAGAAGAAATTACACAGGTACCCACAAAGATAAGAAGCTCTCTACCAGGTAGAAAAAAGCTAATAAATTCCTTAGAAAAGGTTATTGAACTCTCGGGCCTAAAGAACGGAGATACTATATCATTTCATCATCATTTAAGAAACGGAGATCATCTACTGATGAAAGTTATGAAAACCCTTGACAAAATGGGATTTAAAGACCTTACAATATTCTCAAGTTCGCTCACTTCCGCACATCAAAACCTATATGAATATGTCGAGAATGGTGTTATAAAAAGGATATTCACTTCAGGTCTTCGCGGTGAATTAGGAAAATTTGTCAGCCGAGGTAAAATGGATATCCCCGTTATTATTAGATCGCATGGAGGGAGAGCAAGAGCAATAAAGACCGGTGAGGTCAAAATTGATGTTGCATTTATCGGAGCCCCCTCATCTGATAAAGAAGGAAATCTCAATGGAGTAAGAGGTCCTTCTGCATGTGGCTCACTTGGATATGCAATGGTTGATGCTAAATATGCAAATTGTACTATTGCAATAACAGACCACCTTGTAGAATACCCCAATACACCTATTTCTATTCCTCAATACGAGATCGACTATATTGTTAAGATAGATAGGATCGGTGATCCGGATAAGATAGGTAGTGGTTCAACGCGACTTACAAAAAATCCTGTTGATCTGGTCATTGCTGAAAATGCTGCTAAAGCTATCCTGTATTCCGGATATTTTGGCCAGGGAATGTCTTTTCAAACAGGAGCAGGCGGTGCATCTTTAGCAACCGCTAAATATCTTGCTGATATAATGGAAAAAAAACAGGTTGTGGGATCATATGCTATTGGCGGCATTTCAAGCTATATGATTGATCTTTACAAAAGAGGACTTTTTAAAAAGATGTTTGATGTTCAAAGTTTTGATAAAGGTGTTGTCTCTTCGCTTCTTAATAATGATGATCATATTGAGATAAGCGCAGATTTTTACGCAAATCCTTTTAATAGCGGTGCCATCATTAATGATCTTGATATTGTAGTTCTTGCTGCATATGAGATAGATACAGATTTTAATGTAAATGTTCTGGTCGATTCTCACGGTTATGCTCAGGGCGCTTCAGGTGGTCATTCCGATACATCTGCCGGTGCAAAATTAACTGTGATAGTAGCCCCTTCATTTCGTGCAAGAATACCTACAGTCGTTGATAAAGTAAATACTATTATCACCCCTGGCGAAACGGTTGATATTCTTGTTACGGAGAGAGGTATTGCCATAAATCCTAGACGCAAGGACCTCATTGAAAACTTAAAAAGCAAGGGTTTACCAATAAGAGATATTCACGACCTTAGAAAAAAAGTGGAACTCATAACCAATAATCCCAAAATGGCAGAATATTCAGATAAGGTCTGTGGTTTTATCGAATACCGTGACGGCACCATACTTGACACAATTAAGCAGGTTGTTGAGAAATATTAAAAGAGTTGTGAGTTTTGAGTTATGAGTTATAAAAATAGTATGATGGGCAAAAGGAAGAACCCAAAATATAAGTAATAATTTTATTATTTCTCAATATTTTATTTGTTTGGTTCCGAATTAAGTATAATAATTTCATTTTTTCACTGTCATTATCGGACTTGATCCGATAATCCAGAATTTTCTTCAACCCCTCATTATTCTTTTGTATTATTGTCATCCTTAGCCGAGCGAAGCGAAGACCGAAGGTTAGTGAAGGATCCATTCCTTTGAAGTTTATCACATATTTTCATTGTCATTCCTGCGAAAGCAGAAATCCATACTTCCCGTCATTCAGAGGGATTTATCCCGTAGGAATCCCATTTATTCACTGTCATTCCTAACTTGATTAGGAATCCATCTTTTCATTTTTTCTCAAATTTTTATTTCCTCATCAGCTCATAAACCCATTTACTCATCCCACTTTTTTTTCTTCGACTCTCATTTCTTCCTTTCCAACTCCAGACCAAAACATGAAATGTTTGCTTGCAAATTCTATGTGTGAGGGAAATATTACAAAAAATTAGCAACTTCGAGACTTTTAAAAGTTTCGAACTACAAAACTAAAAAAAAATTTGAATAAATAGAGATAAAATTGTAAAATAAATCAAAGATAGTCCTATTAGAGTTTAGAATCTCTAACGGGGGAACGAGGTATATATGAAAAAGAAGATTTTCAAAGGGATTTTGGTTGTGTTTGTACTACTGGTTGCAGTAGTGATGCTGAATGGTTCTGGAAAAGTTTTAAAAAATGATGCAAAAGATAAAGAGGACAAAATTCTTGCAAGGCATATTGTAAAGAATGGATATATAATTATTGATGGTAGATTATTTGAACCGCCATTTAAAATAAAACTAAGATCAGAAGGGATTTGGGTTGAAGATGTATTATATCAGAAAATAGAAGTTCCTGTTGATCTTGAAAAAAATAGAATAAGAAGAGAAGAGCGTATTACTCATGATGCATTATTTTATAAATACATAAGTTTAAATTTTTTAAAGAACAAAGAAAACCCCCGAACTAAATTTCGTAAAGCAATTAATAAATTTAATGGGTATCAATTAGAGAAAGAAGATAGAGGGAAAATAATAATAAAATCGCCTTATGGGAATAATGTTA
>JAGGYO010000180.1 GCA_021162505.1 bacterium | reverse complement strand
ATGCAATAAATACAATAAATGTATGAGAGGTATATAGTGTCTGATGAAAAGAAGAGAATCATTATTTGAACAATTTAACAAACACCGCACCTAAAAAACCTACAAGGATGAAGATAATATAGATGGTATGTATGAGAGGATGTAAATTGAGAAGATATGCAATAGTAAAACCAATAAAAAATGCAATATATTCAAGTAATCGATCTTTTGACTTAATGATAAGATGACCTATATAGTAGGCAAAAGTTGTGGAAGCAAAAAGTATAGTAAATAATAATAAAAGCATAACGAGTAAAGCAAATGGGATACCTATTATGGTAATTAGTAGAATGATAATAAGAAGGAATACGAGGAAAAGAGATAATACCCCCCATAGATAAGATGAAATAGGATGAGAACTTACATATTGTGAAATGGATTTAATGAAATTTGGGAATAAAAGGAAAACAAGAAAGGCAATAATAAATTTTAAGATGAAGATGAAAGGGATATAAATAGGTTTTCGTGATGTAAAGGGGAAATAGCGAATATTTTTCAATACATATTTATTGTAATATTTCCCATCAATTTGTGATCCTTCTTCTAATATCATTCCTTCGCCAATAAAGTGAACATTTCCTTCAATATGTGAAGTTGAATTTAAGAGCAATTTTTTACCGATAAAATTCAGGTCTCCTTTTATAGTACCGTTGATCTCAAGCTCATCACCATAAAATGTAAGATTTCCAAGGCATAAACCGTCTATTCTTCCGGACCCAAAGATGATGAGGTTCTTTTTAGCAATACTATTTTTTTCTAATACATAAGAACCCGTGTGAATCTGACCAAAAATAATAATTGATAAAAATAAGAAAACGATAATGAATATTTTTTTCATCTCTTTCTAAGTTTGAGGTCTTTAGTGATAAAGTGTAGTGTAATAAGTGAAATAATGAGGAGAATGAATAAAATAAATGAATTGTTCAGTGTGTTTGTAAGCAAACTAAGTACTTTAAAGAGCAGTAGTGATGCTTTATCAATCCAAAGTGTGAAAATAAATACAATAAATCCAGCCATAGCTTGAGAAAAATTTGTCCATTCCTCAATATTTTTTAAAAATGCCAGATCAATAAGAATGGAAATAATAGCTGCGATAAAAATGAATATCTTTATTTTTTTGAAAAGGATATATTTCTGGATTCGCTTTTTTAGGGGTTTGAAGTCGGTCTTAATTTTACCCATAGGGCTATTTTCCGTGGAGATATTTTTCAATTCTTGAGAAACACGGATATAATCCTCTATTTTCTTATTTTTAAGTAAATTAAGTTCCCATTTCTCTATATTCTTTTTTTTCATTTCTACATTTCCTCTTTTGCTATCTTTACGATGGCTTTTTTTGCTCTAAATATCCTTGTCATTACAGTGCCCATTGGGATACATAATATTCTGCTTATTTCACTGTAACTCTTATCCTGCATATACCTTAATTCTAATACCTCAAAATATTTTTTGGGGAGTTTGGTCATACAGAATACCAAAAATTTGTGTTCTTCCTTATCTATAAAAGTACTTTCCGGATCATCAACATCAGGAACTTCCAGAGAATTCTCATCACTGAAAAATGTATCACTTGAAAATATTTTCATATGCTGCTTTTTTAAATGATCAATAGTAGCATTATGTGAGATAGTGGAGATCCAAGTGGAAAATCGACTTTTTTCAGAATTGAACTTCCCAATATTCTTGAATATCTTATAAAATATGTCTTGGATCATATCGTCAACATAGGGATCATTACCAATGATCTTCATAACCCGGCTCCTTACGAGATACTGGTACTTTTCAAAGAGCAATTCGAAACTATTAATATTTCCCTTCTTTATTTTTAATATTATATCATCATCTTCTATCTTCATTAAACTTACGAAAAAAAGACCTTTTTTATTTCAAACTAATAGCTTATTAAATGTAGCCAATCCTTAAAGAGAAATAAAAATCTTCCTATCAATAGAGAAATTCTTCCCATAACGGTCAAACCAAATGATGCTCCGAACCCAATCATTAAGAAATAAATACCCACTTTGGCAAGCACACCAACCGCTCCTTCATGTTTCCATGAAAAGAAAAAATAAATAATTGCGGTGAATACACCAATTACCAGGAGAATATTTGCAAAAATCGCCCAAAATCCCATACCAGGGTGGTTAAATACCATTATGGTCTCTCTTAACTGGATAAAAATATTTGTTTGAAATGTATAGGATATTCCATATCCTGCTCCCATACCCATACCAAGTGCAATGGGTATTCTAATAAGCCACATTGTTTTTGTTGAAACAAATCCTAAATAGAATAATCCGATGATGGTAGGTATTATATAAAGATAGTTGTGATCATGTATAATGGGGTTCCAAACATAAGAAATAAATCCCAATCTATAAATTTGTCCAATGATATATCCGACGCTAATTCCAACTAATAAATGTTCCGCAAATTTATATAAAGGATTATCTTTATATAAAAATGAAAAGATAAAAAGTGTCAATATTGCTGCTATTGATGTTGTTATTATACTACTCATTTTCGCCTCCACTTTTTTTCGAAGCAAGATAACCTAAATTACCTAATATTATAAAAGCAATAATTAGAAGATGAGCAAATGTTTGTGATCCCATTCCTTGTAATCCAAGCCCCGGTTTGTTTATTAATGTTTCATAATCCGCGGCTCCTCGCATTCCATTAAGTAATCCTATCAATTGCTTTGATTGCAGGAAAGGATAATAATCAGCTGCCATAACGGCTGTAACTCCGGTTGCTACCGGTCTGCCGAATTTAGTATTAACATATGTCATCCAAGCTCCAGGAGAACCACCGGCAGCAAGATCGATAACAACGGAAATATTATCATAATTTTTTATCTTGTATGTTGGGTTGGAGAACATATCAAAATCTTTTAATTCATTACCGAAATAATCAGTATTTAAAGTTTTTATCATATCACTACCCATTCCAAGCATAACAAGTGCATAACCAGGTTTGTACCCAAAATAATCCCAATCCCTGCCAATCAATTTCAATGTTTTTGAATCAACTTTTGAAAACACACTTTGTTTTTCCAGGATAGCGTACAATTTTTTATTAACACTAATAGTGCTTTTATTATCCTCAAAGTGTGCCGGAATTAGGTCAGCTATAATATTTGTAAAAAGCTCTTTTTTCATTTTTTTAGATTCAATATATTTAGATATTTCCGTATTTTCAAATAGATTTTCAATAACCGTACCTAATATTTTTTTATTATAATTATGAACCTCTCCCTTCATTGCATCAAGTCCTAAGCCCGCTGCTGAAGGCCATGCTAATGCAATGCCTAATATTCTTACATCCTTATTCAAAGCGTGATAGATCAACGCTTTCGCCATGGGCTGCAGCTCTGCAAGTGAATCAGGGGAGTAATCAAAGGAGATCAAAATAGTGTCCATTGGCTCAAGATTTTCAATAAAATCATAGAGCATTATTACAGGTTCTGCAGGTTTCACTTTCATTTTCATGCGCATAAAGATGGGAATAGAAACTACTATTGCCATTAAGAGGTATAACCATCTTCTATCAATTTTTCCAAACCATATTATAAAATTGTTCATCATCGCCTCCTATTCCGATCCGCCAAGCCATGATTTTTCAATCCCGAAAATAATTTTCAACGAGGTTGCTACCATACCCATCGATACTCCAAAAAGAATTGCTCTTTTTGTGGCTGTGTTCGGAATATCTAATATAACTTGTGTCCATCCTTGAAAATCAAAAAGTTTCGCCCAGTGGAAACCACTGATGAAATGAGAATTGACTCCATTCATAAGCTGATATACATTCTCACCCAGTGGAACACGCCCTATCATAACAATTGCAGCAGTAATCAATAAAAGAGTTGCTTCTGCATTTCTTGCCCTAAATGATCGATAAGCAGCCGATGCAATATAGAATGCCAACATTGAGAACATGGTTGCCTGCATTGGTACCTGCATATTACTAAAGACCCAGCTATAGACAGACCTATCACCAATACCACCGATGTTGACATTCCCGATATGTAACGAATTCGGGAGAATTGCTAATAGCCCGATAACTACCATACCTATGATCTCGATATAACTATAAATATAGTCACCATGTTTTCTTTGTATCTTTACTATATTTCTTCTCCATAGTGATGCGATGGACATTACAATAGCAAAAACCCCAACAATTTTTATCCAATTAATATAGAGTTCTTTATACAATATCTCATTTGCAAAAGGCGAAGAGATAAAAGGTACAAAAAAGTATATTATACCGAGTGTTAGAACCAACATTAATGGAAGTTTTCTTTTCATCTTTTATCTCCTTTAATCCGGTATATTCTGCAGAATATACGAAATGATATGAATGCCGAATACCTCAAGGATTACACCGAATATAAGCAAAAACATTATAAACGCTTTCCCAAGGTCCTGTACCTTTAAGGTAGAGAGCAAAAGTGGTTCTCTAGAGAGGTAAGCACTCGCTGCATAAAGTTCTTCCCCAATTAATGTATAATCACATGATGTAATAAAAAATGGAATTTGTGTAACAGCATCTGTTCCGGCAATTTGAATAGCACCGATCTGATTACCTGTTTCGGACATAAGGAGTGCTTCTGCAAAGAACATTCCCATATAGAATATCGTTGCCGGTTTTTCCCTGACCATAATACCATTAACTCCGGCAGCATAAGCAAATTGTGCCGATGTTAAATAGAAAACATTTTCTTCCTGATATGCTTCGGGTTTGCCAACATCAATATATGCCTCTCTTACTACCTCTCTTAATACGGTATATACAATGGGATCGTATGCCGGTACTATAAGAGGTGTTTCATAGATAGCTACCTTCCTAGCGATCTGACCCAGTATATTGATAGATGCCAAAGTAGCGATATCTGAAATGGTACTTAATCCCGCGATATACAGAACGGGTTTCCCCATTTCGGTAGACCTACCTACTGCCTCTTCAACAGCGGATAGTCCGGCAATAGGTCTAATATAAAATTTTTTACCTTTTTTTGTCAATTGATAGATATATAACATTAAAATAACAAATGCAATTGAAAAAAGGAAAATATATATT
>JAGGYO010000301.1 GCA_021162505.1 bacterium | reverse complement strand
GATTGTGCCATAATATTCCCTGTGTAAAACAGAGAAGAAGTTCACCAAATGGGTGAAAGAATTTAGCTGGGCTTCTTCGCCTTTAAGTACCTAATTATAGGGCAATTGTGGTTATTCTATGATTGGGTATGGATTTTTTAGGGGTTACAGTTCGTATACACCTAAATTATACTTCTAATATTAATACCCAGTCTTGAAATATATGAGGTACAGGTATTGACCATTCATCATTTGCATTTGCTTCAACCAGACCAATATCTTGCTTTTTTCCATTACGCGGATTCCAAAAATAAGCATTATAATTTATGTTAGATTCAATATGTAATATATTTAAAGGTCTATTCTCCCATGGCAATGATGGCCCATAACAATACACAATACGTACCTTAGATGGAATCCCCATTAAAAAAGGTGCATTGATATTATTTTGATCGCCACTGAGTGAAATCCAT
The DNA here is from genome assembly GCA_021162505.1 of bacterium. Classification (GTDB taxonomy): domain Bacteria; phylum AUK180; class AUK180; order AUK180; family AUK180; genus AUK180. The sequence goes on along the minus strand of JAGGYO010000301.1, from coordinate 2,161 downwards.
TCAGGATGAAATATAAAATCCCACCAATCAAATTTTTGCAATAATTTCACAGCTAATCCAATTTGTTCACTACCCTTGAATCTATAAGCATCTTTCCACGGAGTTCCACCCCAGTTTCCGCCATTAGGGCTATTTCCAAAAGGTTCACTATGTTTATTGACTTGCCATATACCGTTTGCTCCGTATGTAAATCCACTTGCCCCTGAAATGATTGACACCCAAAAGGTTAAACGTTGTATATCTGCATAATTAGAGCATATAATACCTTCATAATTTACCTCAGCAACAACTACTGGCATACTTGGTTCACGTTTAAGTTCGGAAGAGATTGTTTTGACTGTATTTTTAACACTTTCAACTCCAGAATGACCAGTTTGTATCATATTGAAATCCATTATAGTATCATCTGTAAGCTCATCCCGAGCAATATAAGATGGGTGCCCCGTTAATAGACGTGAATATGGATCTATTTTTTTAATATAATGACCTATTTGGGTCCATCCCTCTCGCAGTTGTTCACTCTCTGCATCTCTATTTTCAGATAAATAATAAGGCATTGACACTTCTCCCGCCAGACACCATACAACGGGATATGCACCCCAACGTGCTACTAAATATCTCCAATGCTGTTTCATTTTCCCAATACCCATTTTTAACAAATAGTATCCCCAAGAGCCTAAAATGCAGGGCATTAAACCAGAGTCTACAAGGCACTTGATCCGCTGATCTGCCATATCAAAATAGGCTGGATTAATTGTTAAATAGTCTTTTTTCCATGGAAATCCAGCTTCATTTGCACCCCGCTCATCAAAACTATCCATATCAGGAAGCAGTCCGGCAACAACTTGAATAATTGTAAAACCTTTTTTTGCTCTATCCGCAGATAGTAGTTGAAAATCTTCTGGCCACAATAGACGTTTAGATAAACCCATCCACCAAGTATCAGCGAGCCAAAAAAATGGTGTACCGTCTGCATACTTAAATTTTTGTTTTGAATCGCTAATTTGCAAAGGACCATGTTTGTAAAGTTGATTGTCACTTTCGTATTTAGAAATATATAAAGTTGTTCTAACTTCATGAAGTTGAAGATCATTAGTATCGGAGCATCTTGATACAGCTTCATATGAACCGTGTTTCGGCGGAGAAAAACGTACTTTCCATTCCTGTTCACCTGCCCAAAATGCAGGAACAATCCAAGAGTTTCCATCTTCATGAGTTATAATAATATCAAGTAATATCTCATTAAATGGATTTATATATATTTTTCTTGAAATATAGTTCCATTCGCTTACTTGATCGGTTAATCCATTAATTATAGTTGACATTAATTATCTTTAATAAACTCAAAATACTTATTTTTTTTGGTTTGAATATTCATCGATAATACCAACATTGCACCAAAGAATGAAAATGTCAATAATACCTGGGGATACCAAATACTCCAACTAAATGAAGTGATAATGTCAAATGCGACTATCATTCCGAATAAAGCTGCTTGATTGATATATAAATAGGTGTTTTCAATAAAATATTTTAAAAATTTGTGTATAAAATAAATTAAAAAGAGGGCGCCAAAGATTCCAAATTCCAACCAGAATAATAATGATAAATTATGCGGGTGTCCTCCTGGATAAACATTGATATAGATTTTTGGTAGATCTGCAATACTGACAACATCCTTTAAATGTATACTTAAAGTACTGCCATACCCATATCCAAGGAACCAATGCTCAGTTATTAAGGCTGCAGATGTATTATAGATTTGATCTCGTTGACGAAGTTCTGAGATGTATGAACCTAGATCTAAAAATGAAAGAATAATGGGTGAGAATATTATATATAGAGTAAGAAACCAGATAAAACCCAATAAATACTTTTTATTTATTTGAAAAATGGAAAGAATAGTATAAGCCAAAACACCCACTACAAAACTTAATCTCGCAGATCTTGAGTAACCTCCAAAAACTGCAAAGTATGACAAAGCAAGAATAGCTAATATTATCAATAATTCATATTTTTTCCTGACATTATAAAAAGAGAGTGTAGCAAACATCAAAAGTATATACCAGAACATATAGTTTTTTTGAGTCCATTTGATTCTCTGCATGGCATAGTCTAGAAAATGTATATTATCAATCAATATTATATTATGGTCTAACAG
>JAGGYO010000198.1 GCA_021162505.1 bacterium | reverse complement strand
TCCTTTTAACCTCTGATAATCTCTTTTCATACTCTTCTTTCGGATGAATATTAGGATTGAAAAAAAAGCCGGCGGGATCATATTCGTTTCTCATTGATGGAACAGCATAAACTGCATCCGGTTCACAGCAGATATGAATAAGTAATTTTGTTTTTTTTATTTCCATAATATTTCATATTATAATACTTATTCCGCTTTTTTTCAATATCTTTTTTTTGGGGGTCAGGTTGAAACTTTGCAACTTTCAAATGAATATTCGGAAATCAAAAGTTCAAGGTCGAAAATTAAGTGATGTAAAGATTGTCATGCTGATTAAGCGAAGCGATTGAAGAATCCAGTATTCACATTTTCTTTCACTTTCAATTCTCAATTTGATTTCCGTCATCCAGGGGGAACTTTGTTCCCGTAGGGATCTCATTATTTATATTTTCTTTAATTATTGTTTATTTTTCCCTTGTTTTATCTTGAACTTTTGAACCTTTCAACCTTTGAACTGGGTTTTACTACTCTCCTATGCGTCCCCTTCTGGACAAAATATATGTTGCAACACAGAACATCCCCTTGACAAAAATCCGGAAAAGTAGTATAAATAAAAGAGAGTATGAGGGAAATTACCCTATTACCATTAAAATTAACTTTATGATGGAATAATTATGAGGAAAAAGAAAAGTAAAAGGAAAAGGAAAAAGAAAAACAAAAAAAAGAAAATGAATAAGAAGAAGGAGCTTGCGAAAGAAATTAAAAAAGATGCGCGAGAAATTATCGGACCTGTTCCCCCGTCAAAAACATTCAAAGACAAAAAGAAATACGACAGGAAGAAAGAAAAGAAAGTTACTGAAAAAGACAAGTGATCAAGTTATTTTGTAATTTAATTTAAGTGAATTTTTTGTTATATTTCTATTTTGTTATTTGCGTATTTGCGCAATTGCGCAAATACGCAAACATGCAAGTGATATAAGATAGACAAAAACCAATTCAAGGGTTGCAAATTCAAGTAAAAGAAATGAGATTCCTACGCTTTCTTGGGACACACCAAAGAAATGTCCCGCTGCTCTGGATGACTTTTTCTTTTCTAATTGTCAATTGTCCTTTGTCAACCGTCAATTATATTTAACTATTTTCCCTTCTTTTCCAATGCTGCAAGGATCCTTTCAGGGGTGAATGGAACTTCTGTCAACCTAATACCCAAGGCATTAGCAATAGCATTTCCAACAGCAGGCATTACAGGGATCATGGTATGTTCCCCGATTCCTCTAACACCGAAGGGACCGTCAGGTTGTGCAACTTCTACAAAAATGGGATACATTTCATCCGGAACTTCAAGTGTGGTAGGTATCTTATAGTCGGTAAAATTTGGATTCAAAATCTTTCCGTTCTCATCAAATTTAACCTCTTCCCAAAGTGCAGTTCCAAGTCCCTGCATAAAACCACCTATTATTTGTCCTTTTGCAAGATCAGGATTGAGTACTTTTCCAGCGTCAAATGCCTCTGCCATTTTTAATACCCTTACCCGGCCCGTTCTTTTGTCTATCTCAATTTCCACAGCACCGGCGCCCGTTGTATAATGAACATTAGGATGGCCGCCCTGACCTGTTTCGGGGTCCACCATTGCCGATGTAAATTCCGGCATGAAAATACCCGTTCCCAAAATTGGACCGCCTCTGAATGTTCCGTCTTTCATTTGAATACCGTTTATAACAAAATCCTTTAATGCTAATGAGAAATTACTATCAACTGTACATTTCACCATTTCATCCTCTAAATAAAGTGTATCTTTTTTATAATTCAATGCTCTGGAAACCGTTTCAATAATTCTGCCTTTGGCTTCAATTGCCGCCTTTTTTACGGCATTTCCACTGCTCCATGTTGTATGACTTGCTACTGTTTGCCATTCATAAGGATTTCTATCGGTATCGGGATGTTCCACCCTGATCTTTTCAAGTGGAATTGAAAGCACTTCCGCTGCAATCTTTGCCATGCTTGTCAAATAACCCTGTCCAAGCTCCATTCCTGAAACCAGAATATTTATACTGCCGTCCTCATTGAACTTAATAAATGCAGCACTCGATTCATTTGGAGGCATTGCGGGAGCTTTCCATGCACATGCAAAACCTTTTGCAATGATCTTATCAGGATCATCGGATATCACTTCCTTTCCCATCTCTATTTTTTCAGCAACCTTTTCAATACATTCCCTTAAACCGGTGGGACCCATTTCAACACCATAGGCAACTTTATCACCTTCTTTGATGGCGTTCTTTTTTCTGAACTCAATGGGATCCATATTCAATTTCTTTGCTATTCGATCAATGTGGCTTTCCAATCCGAAATGAAATTCCGAATAACCAAATCCTCTATATGCACCACAAGGAGGTCTATTGGTATAAATAGCGAATGAATCGATATATACATTTGGAATATTATAAGGTCCAATTGCGGAAAATCCAGTGGCATTCACAACATTCGATCCATATTCTGCAGATGCACCAACATCCCAAAAAAGCTCATGCTTCAACGCAATAATTGTTCCATCATTTTTGACACCCATTTTTACCTTAGCAAAGAGCTCCTGCCTTTGGGAAGAATTCTCAAACTCTTCTTTTCTGCTCCAAGCCAGTTTGACAGGACACCCAGGAACCTTCATTGCTGCAACAGCCGCAATAACCTCCATTGAGATACCTGCTTTCCCTCCAAATCCACCACCAACATAAGGCGCAATGACCCTTACATCTTTATGGGGTATATTTAAACAGCTTGCTAAAATATTTCTCTGTGTATGTGGAGATTGAGTAGAATTCCACATGGTCAATCTGTCTTCATAATCAAATAAGGCAACTGCAATATGATTTTCCATAGGAGCATGGACAACATGAGGAACATGATATTGATCCTCTAAAATAAAGTCAGCTTCTTCAAATGCCTTATCAATTTCACCTTTTCTTATCTTTCTAACATGACCAATATTCGTTCCGGGTTGCGGATATAACCATGGAACTACCTCATAATTACCAAGATTGGGATGTATCAATGTAGCATTGGGTTTAATAGAATCAAGTGCGTTCTGGATATTAGGTAAGACCTCATATTCAACCTGGATCTTTTTAACAGCCGCTTGAGCTATCTTTTTGGTCTTTGCAATTACTGCTGCGACCTGTTCACCAACATATCTAACTTTATCATTCGGGAATATTGCATGATCTCTAAGATATAATCCAAATTTTTGAGGGAAATCCTTACCGGAGATCACAGCTTTGACACCGGGGACTTTCTCTGCTTCCGAAGTTTCAATACCCAGAATTTTTGCATGAGCATGGGGACTGGATAAGACAGCAATATGTAGAAGATTTGGTCCGAATTCAAGATCATCTGTATATTTTGCAGCACCCATAACCTTTGCTTTGCCGTCAATTCTTATGGATTTTTTCCCAACATATTTATAATCTTTCATCTTACTCACCTTTTTTCTTGGTATAATCATAAATAGCATCTACAATTGAACTATATCCTGTACAACGGCATAAATTCCCTGCTAATGCTTCTTTTATTTCTTTAACCGTCGGTTTGGGATTTTTTTGTAAGAATTCAGTGGCTGTAATGGTTACACCTGATGTACAAAATCCGCATTGAAAAGAATTATGTTCCAAAAATGATTTTTGCAGATCGGTCATACCCTCCTTTTGAAGCCCCTCAAAGGTAATAATTTCCTGTCCGGCAACCTCTACGGCAAAGATAATGCACGATCTTACACTTTTGCCATTCAATAGTACGGAACATGCACCGCATTCTCCTCTTCCACAACTTCTTTTGGGAGATTTTAGTCCAAATTTATCTCTTAGTACATCAAGTAAAAGTTCATCGCTGTCTACCGTAACTGAAACCATTTCATCGTTTAATTTGAATATTATTTCTTTCTTCATGATCATCTCCTATAAGAGTTCTTTCCCATATTGGGGTTCGCCATTTTTCATTCTCGATAGGGATGCTTTTAATGACCTTTCCAAAAGGACAAGGCACATTTTTTCTCTATATTCTTTGCTTGCTCTAATGTCACTAATTGGAGAAACGGTCCTTAAAATAATATCTTTTAGTTCTTGATTTAACTCCCCTTGAAATTCCTTACCATTCAAAAGTGCTTCCACTTCCTTAACTCTCAAAGGTCTGGGTCCCACAGCACAATAGGAGATCTTATAATTGAGATCCTCGGTTGCCAATGTTGCAACACCAACTTGCGCCAGGTCCTCTCCTCTGTATCTTCCCATTTTTATATAGGAGCCGCCGAATTTACCATGGATTTCAGGGACCTTTATGCTCATTACCATTTCATTATCAAGTAAACTGGTTTTTCTTGGTCCTGTAAAAAAATCCTCAATGGGTATCTCTCTTTTTCCCTGACTGCTTATTGCCACAACCGCAGCATCTCTATTTAAAAGTGCAGGGGCTGAATCCGCAGATGGAACAGCACTGCATATATTACCCGTAATTGTGGCTCTATTTCTTAATCCCATAGATGCAACAGTCCTCGAACTCTCCCAGATAACGGGAAATTTCTCCTTCATCAATGGTGAATCAACTATTTGGGAAAAGGTTACACCTGCACCTATGATCAGGTTGCTATCCTTTATTTGGAGAACATCCAATCCCTCAATATTTTTAATATCAATAACAATATCCGCTTTAATTATATCTTCCGTTAACATTAAGTTCAGATCTGTTCCACCTAATAACAATTTAGCAGATGTTTTATATTCATCAAGAAGCTTTACCACTTCTCCAATAGTTGCGGGTCTTTTGTAGTCAAAAGTACTCATTGAGTTAACTCCTTTTAGTTTTTCTTATTCTTCGGGTGTTGTCCAGGCAACGATCCTCGTCCAAGCTGACTCCATTTCAATGCCGTTTACATTAAAAGCACCAATATATGCCCTCTTATTACTTAATTTATCAATATCACCACCAAGATTCTCTGCATGAACGATCTTTTTTGGGAACAATTTAAGATGCATGATCTGATAGAATGTTTCAAGAGGGAACATCTCTTCCCATTTTTTACCGTATGTTTCGAAAAGTTTTTTCTCTGCTTCCTTGAAAAGTTTCGGATGCCAATCCCTTAAAATGGTGTTCATTGGATGATCTGCGCTACCGCAGTCAACCCCGATCCATTTAATTCCCATATCGATCACCCAATCGGCAAATTCCGGGCTTGGTCCCGGGTGTTTTACCATATATCTTAACTCATCAGATTCCGGAGCATCCCACTCATATCTATGATAGCCCGTATTGATAATAAGGATATCACCTTTTTTTATTTCCACTTTCTTCATTAGCATTTCAGGTGTATAGAGATCATAATCCCCTACCTCATCGGAAATATCAACAACAACACCGGGTCCTACCCATTCATTTAGAGGGACCTTTCCAATTGGTCTGCCTGAACTGTGAAAATGGATCTCACCGTCCATATGCGTACCCACATGATTACTTGATGTAATGATCTGTCCATTAGCTCCCTGTCCCATATGTGCTCCGGCTATCCTTTTGAAATACTGAAGTCCCAAGGGCATATAACTCGGCCACGGCGGTGTATGAATACTCAATGGCTGTGTGAGATCATACATCTTTGCTTTTGTCATGAAATCAATGAATTCTTGATTCGTCATATAATCCTCCTATTTAACTATATTTTTCGGCAAATTTTACTACTGCCTTTTTAAATACTTCAACAGGTGCATCAACAAGACCTGCACCAACTTGCCCGATACCGGGTTCTTTATGAGCAATTCCCGTATCAATGAAAGGCAGAACATTCTTTTCAAGAACCTTTCTAATATCAATTCCCGTGGGTGTACCTCTGAAATTCAAATAAGGTACTTGATAAACATTGTTCTCTCCAACAGTAATTTCATACATTGAAAGTGTTCGATTCAAGCCGTCCTGTGGGGTTCCGCCTACAAATTGAACAATAGCAGGTGATGCACCAATGGCAAAACCGCCTAAACCAGATGTTTCCATTATGGCACTATCCCCTATATCGGGATTTGCATCTTCCTTTGTGAATCCGGGGAAATAAAGTGCTTCTGGCGGTACCGTTGCAGGGGTGGTGAACCATTCATCGCCTAATCCAGAGACCTGAATACCGAAATCCGTGCCATTTCTTGCCATTACAACTACCATTGTACTTCCTTCAACATTTCTTGCAGGATCCAAACTCGCCTTAGCAGCCGGCATGGAAAGATTTAAGAATGTATGATCATTGCTGTCTAAAAATTTTAATACTGCCTCAGCAATATCAGGTACGCTAGTTATAACCATTGCAGGTGCCAATATCCTTATTAAAAGAGATGTGCCGCCCTTATTCCTATTATGAAGCTCATCTCCCATGTGCAATGCCTGAGCAATAAGATTTTTAAGGTCAACTTTTCCAATCTTTTTTATTGCTTTATCCATTGCAGGATACATGATTTCTTCCATCCATTTCAGGTGCTCAATTACCTTAGGTGAATATGCGCCCATTCTCAAAACCTGCCCTAACCCTTCATTCATTGTAGCATAGGCAGTATTTCCGTGTTCTTCGTTTTTTACAATATAAACGGGCATAGAGGGTGAAACAATACCTGCCATTGGTCCAACCATATTGTGATGATGACACGGTGAATATTCGATTTCACCTGATGCGGCAAGTTTCTTTGCTTCTTCCTCATTATCCGCCAAACCTTCGTAGATCAAAGCACCAATTACAGCACCTCTTATTGGTCCGCACATTCTCTCCCAATCAATTGGGGGTCCTGCATGAAGTATCATATTTTTCTTCATTCCCGGAACAATATTTATTGCCTTATCCAGACCAACGAGCATTGGCCTTGCAGATAGTAATTTGTTAAGTGCCTCTTTATTTGCATTATCAATATCTATCATTACAGCCTCCCTTTACCTGCCAAGCAGTTTATTCAAAGCATCAAGTGCCCTATCATCAGTTACCGCAGGCGGTCTCCAATCCACTTGAATTACCCTTATATTCTCATTTTTTAAGCTTTCTTTGAACGATTCCAACCCAATATTTATAACTTGAAGTTCGCTTTTGAAAAGTTCATTTATCTTATTCATTTCTTGCCTCCTTGATTATACAACTTTATTTGATTTTTCAATAATTTTTGATGCAAAAAGTGAAGCATAAGCATTTGATTTAAAAACAATAGCTCCTGCTGAAGTTAATGTTTCTTCAACCTCTTTGAGCTTCTGCGGATCCTTATCGGTTCCCGTTATGGTTATAATAATACTTAAATAACGGCTATCTTTTTTGGCAATTTCCTTTGCTTCTCGGATAACAGGTGCTAATTCTTCGTGTGGGATCATGGTCGAACCATAGCCCAGAACAACATCAAGCAAAAGTACTGCTACCTCGGGATCTTTTGCTTCTTCCACTATCTTTTTATTTCTTAAAGAGTAATCGATCATGGGATGTGGACGACCTACTGTGAACTCATCTTCACCAAGATCAATATAGGAATTCTTCTGACTTTTCCACGAATCCTTGAGCTTGTATTGAGGGTTGATAGGTGAGTTACCATAGACCTCTCCAATAATCTTTCTTGATATGAGCATCGCTTCATCACAAAGTGTGCCTCCGGTAAATAATCCGCGAATATATTTTTGTTTATCACTCAATTTATCAATTTCTTTTTTAGCTTTTTCATCCAGTTCTTCATCTCTCTTTTTTACGGATTCCTTGAATTCATTAACGGATCTACCTTGTGAAAGCGCACATGATATAAGTGCCGCCTCCTCTAAGGTTTCAGCAGATATTATTTTACTGTTTTTGAACTTTTCAGTATTGCCTCCAAGAAAAATCCCAACTGTGGGTTTAGCAACATTTTCATTTAAAAACGAGAGCACCTTTTCAAGAACATCATCACTTGGCGGTTTGGAAACAAGTGTAATGACCTTAGTTTCAGGATCATTATTCAATGCTTTTATTCCCTCGATCATCATTATACCACCAATTGCAGATTTTACATCCCTTCCACCGGTGCCAATCCCCTGGGATATTCCGGATCCGTTATTTGAAATGATTGAGCTTACTTCCTGAAGACCTGTTCCCGATGCAGCAACAATACCAATATCTCCCCTATTTACCACATTTGCAAAACCCAATGGCGCACCGTTTATTATTGCAGTACCACAATCAGGTCCCATTACAAGCAACCCTTTTTCCCTTGCATATTCTTTTAGTTCTTTTTCCTTTTCTATTGTAACATTATCCGAAAAGAGCATTACATGAAGTCCCTTTTTCAAAGCCTTCATTGCCTCATTACCGGCATACTTTCCGGCAACGGATATAATGACCATATTAGCATTAGACATGAATTCCAAAGCACCGTCTAAACTCTTAGGATGGTATTCCCCTGCTGCGAGGGATCGGTTCTTCCTTTCCTTCAATATTTCATCAATTTTTTTCAATGCTTCATTCACCTTCTCTTCTGTCTCGCATTTAACAGCAATAAGAAGATCAGAATCAATGGCATCCTTGAATTCATCAAGAAGCAAGTGCGATGTTTCAAGTATAGATTTATTTTGGTCATTGCCCATGACTATGGCAACATCAATAACACCGTCCATCTTTGTAACCTCTTTTGAAACAAGCATCAATGAGACGGAATCGTAATATTCGCCAGTTTTTATAATTCCTTTTGTAATCAATCAATCCTCCAAATCCAATAATTTTTCCATTGCAATAATAAAGCCCGTTAATATATCTGCACCAGATGTTTCACCAATATCCAAATATTTATAAAATGCTTCATTTAACCTATCTCCATTTGACATTGCAGTAATGAGCTCTTTGAACTTCTCATAAAACCTTCCCAAATACGAATAGTAAAGAAATGTCCTTGATATAATATTCGTAGAACCTATACTCTCATAAAGCGGTTTTCTAATTTTTAATGTTTCAGTATTGGTAATGATCGCAAATATTGAAAATGCCAAAAGCGTACCGTTAAGTAGATCATCCCCGGTGGGAGTAAGACCCATTCCAATGCCTGTAAGTGGCCTTCCATTGATGAACCCGCTCTTTATAAGATCATCCATACCCTTTCTTATGCTCTTCATCAAGGCAAGTTCAAAGCCCCTTTTAAAATTCCCCTCACGCTTTTTATCAATGAGAAAAGCAGCACTCAAGGGATGGGCATTAACCATGAGGGATTTTTTAATATGCAACAAATTATATTTAAATTGTTCTAATGCAAAATTCTCAATTGAAAACTTATCATTATATATCTCAATCTCATCAAGAGAGTTCACCTCGTTATTTAAAATAATGTGATCATTTGTTATCTCAATATTTACAGGTTCTAAGACAGAAAGATCATCAACTACAATATTATTTGGGCCATTGCCGATTATCTTTGAAACGATTGATACTAAATTACCGCAAATATCCGTAAAATTAACAACATTATTGAATTTTGAGTGGATTTTGAGATTTCCTTTTGCTGAAAAAGCATAATTTCCAAGCGAAATTATTTTACAACTCGTTTTTAATCTCATTTTAAGGGTAATTATAACACAAACCCATCTTTTTTTCAAACAGAAATGGACAATATTTCCCCTTTTTTATTATTTCATCATGTCCCAATTGAACAATGTCGCAATTGCGACATATTGACTTTCAGCAAAAATAGCTTATCAAATTTAATATATTATTTATTGTTAAAATGCAAAAATGTGATAAAATATAACTTAATAAAATAGTATCTTGACATAGCAATAACAACACTACAAATTAGTTTTTTTAATAAAAAAATGTATAATGTAAAAAAGGAGGTTTAAAATGATAAAATTCATTCTGAAATTCTGGAAAGCATTAAATTCAAATACATCCCCATCGGCAATTGCCCTTGGCTTTTCCTTGGGTCTATTAATGGGACAGTATCCCCCGCTTAATCTGCAATGGGTACTACTACTTATCCTGATCCTTTTCATTTTCAAAATAAATCTCCCGGCTTATACCTCATTTCTGGTATTATTCGCCATTATTCCACCATTTTTTGCGCCATTAGCTAATAGTATCGGTGTAAAACTATTATCAAATCCTGCACAACAAGGATTGTGGACAAAACTTTACAATAATCCCTTTTGGTATTTAACAAGATTTAATAACAGTACTGTCTTAGGTTTCAGCGTACTTTTCATTCCATTATTATTGATATTTTATTTCTTTTTTAAGTGGTTCGTCAATTACTATAGAAAGAGTTTTAAAGAAAAAATCGTAAAGACCAAATTCTACAAGGTTTTCATAAAGTTACCCTTAATATCTTCCATTGTAAAAATGGGAAGCAAAGTAAAGCTAAAATAGGTGTAAATATGAAAGCAAAAAAAGTATTTTCACAGGTTAGATGGTTTAAGTTAACATTACTTATTATTGTAACATTAGGGATCATATTTGCCTATGGGAAAGTTTCAAATTTGGTTCATAAGGGAATAAGTTCGGGTCTTGAAGCTGCCTTCAATGCACCCGTTGAGGTTTCGTCTGTTGTATGGTCACCATTTTCCATTTCAATAAAAAAAATTGCCGTGGTGAACAAGAACGCTCCTGAATATCTTTTCACATTGAACAATTTTAAGGGAACTATTTCCTTCAATCACTTGATAAGAAGATCATTCGTAATGAAAAAGCTTAACATTTCAATTACAACCGGTGAAAAGATCCCAGCAGATAAATATGAAGAGTACAAAAAGATAATTTCCGAAAAAGAAAAGAAAGACAGGAACGAAAGTGAGAAGAAAAAAGCGGAGTTCAAACAAAAGAAGCAGGATATAAAAGAACAAATAGAAAGAGCATTTGATAATTACCTTGCTGAAAAGGAACCGGAGATATTGGCATTCACAAAGCAGATCGATGATATTTCAAGTGAAATTACCAAATTAAAAAGCGATTCCACTGGAACCATTGATAAGATAGAAACGCTCAAAACCAAACTCAAAGGGCTTGAGAAAAATGTGGAGGATGCTTATCAGAAAAAGGACCTTACAACTACACTTGCACTTCTAAAAAGGATCAATGAGACAAAAAAAGAGATCGATACAGTTAAAAATGATGTTACCGCCATTACAAAGACCGCAAAAACGACAAAAGAGAATATTTTGAACACGAAGGACGGGATAGTTGCCTATGCTGGTAATATTAAGAAGAACTATAAAATCATAATAATGAACGATATTGGATTTTTTATGAATGAGATACCCTCTTTATCAAAAATCTTCATTGCAAAGAACCTCGTTGACAAATTTAATAAATACTATGCCATTTATAAAAAATTCCAGGATTTCAGGCAAGAACATATAAAAAACGCTCCTAAAAAAGCAACACAGAAGAAAATAGAAAAAGCCAAGGGTAAAGATTTTAGCTTTCCATTGAACGAGGTAAATCCAAAATTTTGGCTTAAAAAAGGCAATATTGAGATCATGACAAAGAAAATGAAATTTAACGGCATCTTGGAAAATATTGTTCTATCAAACAAAGAGACCGGGAAATTATCAAAGATACTGCTTAAAGGCAACAATGGGAATGAAGAACTGAATATTGATACTTATTGGGATAATGAAAAGTTCTATGGAGAGATCGACGGGAAACAATTCCCCTTAAAAGAAATTGACCTTAATGTGCTTACCATAAATAATGCAAAAGCGGATTACAGCTTTAATTATGCATTTTCACCCCAAAAGAATTTCACTCTTAAAGCTAATATCAATGATGTTGTATTTGACAATAACAGTAACCTTTATAATATGGCAAAGAAAATTACATCCTTCAATCTTAATGCAAGTGCTGGGAACAAGAATAATAAATGGGCTGTCCATGCAAGTAGTGATCTTGATAAACAGATCGGTAATTTATTGAAAAAAGCATTTGAAAAAAAGAAAGAAGAAGGAATGGCGTATCTTGATAAGAGATTTAATGACTGGTATAATAAGAACATTTCACAAACGCTTGGTATATTGGGGAAAGATACGAATATCATCAATTCAATTATTGATGTTTCAAAAAGGCAGAAAGCACTTGATAATGCCTATTCTAATTTAAAGAAAAAAGTAAATGATCATATC
>JAGGYO010000278.1 GCA_021162505.1 bacterium | reverse complement strand
CCAATTTGGAAATTGAAACACTTTACTATCCGTTTTTATATTTCAAGGCATATGATAATGTAATGAATGTTTCCTCAATGGGTGTCATTGAAAATAATTTTTTTTCAGCCAAACTTTATCCTAATCCTGTGAGAAAAGATGAATTTTTAAATATATTATTCCCCGCTTCTATTGACAAGATCTCTATTTATACCATTGCCGGCTTTAAAATTGATGTAGAGCTGATAAATAAGGGTATTACATCAGACGGGTATCAATTATATCAATTGGAAATGGATAAAACCGATCTTGCTTCAGGAACCTATATTATTACCGGTGAAACATTGGGTAAAAAAACATACTATCTCAAGTTTTCGTATATAAAATAAAAATGTCATATCTCAAAAATCAGTTGAAAGGTTGAAAAGTTCAAAAGTTCAAAGGTCGAAAGGTAATTTTCTATACTCCTATTCTCTTAATTTTTATTTTCTTTATTCTTTTCTTTTAAACTTCAAACCTAAAACTACAAACTTCAAACTTTTTTTTTATTTTTCATTATTCATTTTTAATTCTTCATTTATATTCTGTCATCCAGAGGGAACTTGTTTCCGTCGGGATCTCATGAGATTGCCACACTTTTGCAAGCAAAAGTTCGCAATGACAAAAGCAAGGTTGTTCACGAACGATCCCTACAATTTATATTTTCTCTTTAACCTGCCTATGCTCTGCCTGCCTGTGCGTGTCCGCACGCAGACAGGCGTGCTCTGTGGTAATTCCATTCTCTTTAATTCTTCATTGATATTCCAGTGTCTCTGTCAACCATCAATTTGATTTTTTTTGCTCTGAGAATTTTTCTTCAAATTTGGTCTTTAAATTCAATTTATTTCTTAATGTTCTCTTTCTCTTTTTTAACTTAGACAGCAAAGAATCGTTATGTTCATTTTCCAATTTTAATTCAATATCAAAAATTTCTTTCTCTAATATTTTGATCTCGGTTTCAAGTTTTTTCAAATATTCCCGATAAAAGAGTTTTTTCTTTCTGATTTCCTTTGGAGAAAGTTTATGGGACTTTTCTCCCTTATTTTCAGTGATCGCTAAGTATTTATTATAGACATAAGAAAAATCCCCAAAATAATTTATTAGTTTTTTATTCCGGATCAATAGTACTCGGTCAACAGTTTTATCAAGAATCTCTTTATTGTGGCTTACAAGGATAATAGACCCGGGATAACCTTGCAGAACATTGATAAAAACATTAATAGTATCAATATCAAGATTATTTGTGGGTTCATCAAGAATAAGCAGATTAGCCCTCTGGTTTATTAGATTCAATAGTTTTATTCTTGCTCTTTCTCCACCCGAGAGCATGGAGATCTTTCTATGCAAATCCTTGGTGAATAAAAATTTTGCCAAAATACTGCGATAATTTTCGTAAGAAATAGATTGTCCGAATTCTTTTAGGGTAATATCTTCAAGCTCGCTATTGAAATTTTGCGAAAATACAGCGAATTCAGTCATTTTATTAATGAAGATATTTGTCTCGTTGGTGTTTATTGATTTATCACAATTAATTGCTTTTATAAGGGTTGTTTTTCCCATACCGTTAGGAGCATACACACCGATCTTATCCCCTCTTTCTACAATAAAATTACCACCATTGATAATAGTACTGCTGCCGTATCCCAAGTGAACATCTTCCATTTTAATAAGAATTTGGGGCAATTTTGGAACATTATCAAATTCAAAAGTTATATCCTTGCTATTGGATGGTGCCTCGATCCTAACAATCTTATCGAGTTTTTTTTGTCTCGCTGTTGCTTGATTTTTTGAAGATTCGCGCGCTATGTTCTTTTGGACGAAGTCCTTTAATTTTTTTATATGTCTTTGCTGCAAATGATATTTTTTCAAGAGAAGATCCATTTGGTTCTTCTTCTGGAGTTTATATGCCTCAAACCCGCCATTGAATATTTTTACATTTGTATTCTCTATCTCTATGATCTTTTGAGATAGCCCGTTAATAAAATCAATATTATGTGAGACAAAAAGTAAAAGCCCTTTGAACTTTTTCAATTTATTCTTTAACATAGCCAAAAGTTTCTCATCTAAATGACTCTCCGGTTCGTCAAGTAGTAAAATGTCCGGATGCATGGAAAGTAGAGCAGCAAGAAACGCGCGCATTTTATATCCTCCGGAAAAGCTCCCCATTTTTTTGTCATAATCATTGGAAGAAAATCCCATTAAACTCAAGTTTTCAGGAAGATGTTTTTCAAAATATATATAATTATTATCCATTTTTCTTAAATATGAATGCACAAGATCAAAAAGTGTGATATCATTATCTATATCAATTGTATTCTGAGGCAAATAAGCGATCTTTTTTATGCCGGTACCACCAATATTTCCGTTGAACTCAGTAATTTCTCCTGCTAATATCTTTAAAAAAGTGGACTTTCCAGCGCCATTTTTACCGAATATAGCATATTTTGAATTGCCGTCAAGATTGATACTTATATTTGATAATATCTCAGTTCCGTTTATTTCATAATTAAGATGAGAAATAACTAAAGAAAATGACATCCTATAATAATGAACTTACAGCGGCTGTATCAACAATGTCAAGAAAAGTAGCTCCTCTTGAAAGATCACAAAGTGGTTTATTGAATCCCTGTATCACGGGTCCTATGGCTGAAGCATTTCCCATCCTTTGTACAAGTTTATAGCCAATATTCCCAGAATTAAGATCTGGAAATATAAGGACATTAGCTTTGCCCTTTAAAGGAGAATCCTGTGCTTTTCTTTCTGCGACCTCGGGTATGATTGCAGCATCAACTTGAATTTCTCCATCATAAAGGAAATTAACATTTCGTTCATCAAGTATCTGAACAGCGTCTTTTACGATCTGTGTTTCCGGTGATTTTGCTGAACCTTTTGTGGAAAACGAGAGCATTGCAACTCTTGGTTGGAAATCAAGTATTTTTTTCGCATTATCTGCGGTCATTTGAGCAATGTCTGCTAATTGAACAGATGTAGGATTTGGAACAACAGCACAATCAGCGAATAAAAAAACGCCCTTCTCTCCCAATTCTTTATTTTTTGTAACCATAATGAAAAAACTTGAAACGGTATTTATTCCTTTCTTTAGCCCTATAATCCTCAATCCTGCACGGAGAACATTTGAAGTGGTATTCACCGCCCCTGCTACCTCAACATCCCCATAGCCATGTTTTAAAAGCATGGCTCCGAAAAAAACATCTGCCAAAACTTCTTTTTTTGCTTGTTCGTATGTTATCGGAATATTTTTTGCTTTACGGCTTTCTAAATATATATGGATAAAATCTTCTGTTTTCTCAAATGTATCAGGGTTTATAATGGTAATATCCGAAAGATCAATAGAATCTGTTTTTGCAATTTTTAATATTTCATTTGTATTTCCAACTAAAATAGGATTAGCGATCTTTTCCTTTTGTAAAAATTCAGCTGCTTTCAATGTTCTAATATCATAAGATTCCGGAAGAATGACCTTCTTGTAAAATTTCTTTGCTTTTTCTCTAATGACCTTATTCATTTTGCACTCCTTTATAAAATCTATT
>JAGGYO010000317.1 GCA_021162505.1 bacterium | reverse complement strand
TTGGAATATAAGAAAATATTCCAATTTTAAGGTTTTTATTCAATTTATAAAAAAAATAGTATTGATTTTCATATATTTTAAATTCCAATTTTTTAAATGCGACTATATTCAAATAAATATTTGATGCAAAATAAAAGTTTGAATCCATTGGTGTATCAAAATAAGTTTTTTTATCATCATCAAAATATCTAATATTATAAATAAATCCCACAGAAAAGCTCGAATTCTGATCAATTATTAATTTATATTTTATTAAAAGTTTAAGAAGCAATAAATAAGTTTTTTCATTACTGTACATGGAATACCATTTATTATTATCCTCATATGATATACCATAACTCTTATTATAAAAATTACTGATAATTTCTGTTTTTAAATATAGATTTTTTCTTATTTTAAAATCATAATTTCCTGAAAAGCGATTTTTCACTTGAATTTTATAGGAGTAATCCGTAAATCCATTTATATTTTTACTTTTAATGATATCTCCAATTTCATTTTCCAGTTGGCCATAGTACATAGTTGTGATATCATTTAAAAAATAATGATTATTGGATAGCTCAAAGTTTAAATTTTTCGTATAGCCAAAAGAAAAAAACAATACAAAAAATAATAGTAAAATTATTACCTTTTTCATCTCACCTCACTCATAAATAAAATATCCTTAAAAATTTTCCAGCACCGGGATTTTATTACTTTACACATTCTTACCATTAAAATACCGCTTCCTATTTTCACAATTTTTTCCTTTTTCAATTTTATTATATCACTTTTCTACTTGATTGCAAATTATTTATTTTTTTCTAACTGTAAATTTTCAATTGTCCATTGTCTTTAAGTTGTATTATTCCATTTCTTTTTCTCTTTAATTCGTAAAATTCGCATAATTCGCCGTTAAAAGAGATTTTTAAATTAGACATTTACTATTTTACCTGTAATTTTTGAACCAGCAGATTTCAAATATTTTTAACCAACAATCTTTTCCCTTTTTTAACAGTGAAGTGAATTCCTTTATTTGAAAAATATTCGTGATTTATCCTTTTGAATCCGTTAATATAACTTTTAATATTATCCGGTGAATATATTGTGTAATTACCTTCTTTAGTAAATCGCTTTTCTAATATATTTCTATAATAAAAAGAATACACTATTGAACCGAATGCTGGGTGGAATGGTCCTGCAATAACATTTCCTTTTTTCTGAAGCGAGAGATCAGGGAAAAGTCCCAGACGAGTTATTTTAATATCTTTCTTTTTAAAAATGTCCACACTTTTAGCGATAAGTTCGGCAGCTATATATAGATCTTGAGGTATATATTTCCCTTCATTAAATAATTTTTGCAATTTTGTATCCTTTAAAACAATTGTAGGATGGATTCTAATTCCCAAAGGTCGGGTCTTTGCTATGATCCTTGCGGTTTTTAAAAATTTTTCGGATGAATCCTTTGGAAGGCCAGTCATTAAATGAATAAAATATTCAATATTATTCTTCCTAAGCAAGTTTATTTTTTCATTTAGCATTTTGGGGGAAACATAGATCCTGTTTGCTTCTATTTGAACTTCTTTATCCATTGATTCGATGCCCAATTCAATTTCAATATTTTTAAAATATTTTTTTAAAATATCAATTTTCTCTTGGGTTACACTACCCACGGTTGTAGATAGTCGGATCCCCAATAGATCCTTATTTTTGGGGATATTTGTCAAATAATTTTTAAGTAATTTTTCTGGTATATTTAGAAATGTTCCCGCATAAAACCCAATAAGGAAATCTCCATTTATATTTTTATACGCCTTATTTAGAAATTTTCTTACCTCGATAGGGGTTTGAATATTTTCCGAACCGGTTGCAATTTTTTGATTGCAGTAAACACATCGCGTTTCACAACCCAGATAGGGAAGGAAAACGGGTATTATTTTCACATTAGACCGAATTTTCTACATAAAAAATACGCAGCTTCTTTTTCCGCATCTTTTTTATTATGACCAAACCCCTCTGCGATATTTTTTTTATTGTAAATGATCTGGGCTCTGAATGATTCGCCATTTGGTTCTTGAATGGTATTATATTTTGGTAGGGTACCGTACTCTTTTAAAAAAAATTCTTGAAGTATTTGTTTAGCATTGAAAACATCCAATTCCTCGTCAATTTCTTCTGAAAATATATTAAAAAGTGTCAAGATTACCTTTTTGGCTTTACTTATACCACCATCAAGAAACACAGCGGCGAAAAGTGCCTCCATTGCGTCTTCAATTACACCTTTGTTTCCCAATATATTATCAGAAGCGACAATTACGAATGTTTCCATTTTGATCAATCTTCCCAAACTATTTAAAAAATCCTTAGAAATAAATTTATTTTTCTTTTTAGAAAGGAAACCCTCGTCTTCTTCTTTATATTTTGAAAAAAGATATTTTACAATTATAAAATTAAGAACAGAATCTCCTAGAAATTCAAATCGCTCATTGTCAATATCTACTTCTGGAATCCTCCCTTTAAAAGAGGAATGCAGCATTGCAATCACCAGTAAATTTTTATTATTGAAAGTATAGCCTATTACTTTCTCAAGTTCACTAAGATGTTTTTCTTCGTATAATTCGTTAAGTTTATCTAAATTTTCCAATAAGGAGTACTCCGTTATGTCCGCCGAAACCGAAACTATTGGTCAATGTATAATCAACCTTCCTTTCAATGGCTTTATTTGGAACATAATAAAGATCACATTCGGGATCCGGCTCATCATAATTTATTGTAGGTGGAATTATTCCTGTGTTTATAGCCATAATTGAAGCAACGGAAGCAACTGCACCCGAAGCACCCAATGTATGCCCGATCATTGACTTTATAGATGAAATAGCTAATTTTTTTGCATGATCACCAAACATATCTTTTATTGCTTCTGTTTCATTTTTATCATTAAGCCGCGTTGCAGTCCCATGAGCATTTATATAGCCAATATCTTCTAAAGAAATTTTTGATTCTCTTACGGCTTCTTCCATAGCCCTTCTTCCACCTTCTGCTCGAGGAGCAGGAGCTGTTTCGTGAAATGCATCAGCAGTTGAACCCGCTCCCATAACTTCAGCATATATATGAGCACCTCGTTTTTTAGCATGTTCATATTCTTCAAAAATAAATATTGCCGCACCTTCAGCAACAACAAAACCATCTCGGTTTTTTTCAAATGGCCTCGACGATTTTTCCGGTTCATCGTTGTATTGTTTTGATAAAGCGTTCAAAGCATTAAATCCTCCCAATCCGATTGGAGTGATAGGAGCTTCCGAACCCCCTGTCATTACAATATCTGCTACGCCGAATTTGATATTGTGAAATGCTTCTATCATTGCGTGTGTTGAAGATGCACAAGCGGACGCAATAGAATAATTAGTTCCTTTAAATCCATATTTCATTGACAATTTTCCGGGTACCATATCGGCAATCATTTTAACAATAAGAAATGGGGAAATTCTTAGAGGACCTTTTGCTAATAAAATAGTATGTTGTTCTTCAATATCCTTTATTCCACCAATACCTGAACCCGTAATAATTCCCAAACGATTGGGATTCTCTTTTTCAATGTCAAGACCCGAATCCTTCATTGCTTGTTCTGCTGCCCATAAGGCGTAGAGAATAAAATCGGTATTTCTCTTGATTTCTTTTTTTGAAAGGATATCCTCTGGTGAAAAGCCGGTAATTACACCTGCAACAATAGACTTCATGTCAGTTAAATCCAATCTTTTAATTTTTTTTATACCACTCTTTCCCTGGGTAAGATTATTCCAAAAGGTTTTAACATCATTGCCAAGCGGATTGATGGTTCCCATTCCTGTAATCATTACTCTTTTTTCCACAAAATCCTCCATTAAAAGAATAGAGGGATATATATCCCTCGCAAATTTATTTTTTTACCTTGTTTTCCATATAGGTTGCAAGATCGCCGAATGTTTTAAGACCTTCGCTATCTGTTGAAGGAATCTCTACATTATAATCTTCTTCAAGTTCCATAATGAAATCCATTAGATCCAATGAATCTGCTTGAAGATCTTCAATAAATCTTGCATCATTTGTAACTTCACTTACCTCTTTCCCCAATTTTTCCGAAACCTTTGCTTTAAGATCGTCTCTTAATGCCATAGTAACCTCCTATAATTACATTATCATTCCACCATCACAATTAATCACTTGACCCGTTACATAATCGGAAAGTTGTGATGATAAAAATAAAACAATATTTGCTACATCTTCAGGTTGCCCGAATCTTTTCAACGGAATAACCTTTTTATACTCTTCTTTATTGGCTTCTGTTAATTGTTCCGTCATGGGTGTTGCAATAAAACCGGGAGCAATTGCATTTGCCGTAATATTCTTTGATGCAAATTCCTTTGCAACTGATTTTGTAAAAGCAATTAAACCGCCTTTACTTGCAGCATAATTTGCTTGACCGGCGTTACCCATTAAACCAATTACCGAAGCCATATTAATGATCCTTCCGAACCTATTTTTCAACATAGGTCTATAAAATCCTTTCACCATATTAAAGGCAGATTTTAAATTTACATTAAGGACCATATCCCATTCTTTTTCATTCATTCTCATTACAAGATTATCTCTTGTTATTCCTGCGTTATTTATTAGTATATCAACTTTTTCATATTTTTCCAAAACGATTTTGGAAATAGTTTGGACTTCCTCAAAATTTGAAACATCTATCTTATAAACTTCTTCCTTAGTAATTTCCTTTAATTCATTTAAACCGGTTTCATCAAGATCAAAAACAATTACTCTTGCTCCTGCCTCATGTAGTTTCAAAGCAATAGCTCTACCGATACCTCTTGCACCGCCAGTTACCAGTGCTACCTTGCCAGTGAGATCGATGTTTATCATTTTCTACCCTCCAATTCTTCCAATTTCTTGAGATCCTCGACCTTTTCAATATTGACACATTTTATTTGTGGACCATATCTTCTGAATAATCCGTTCAATACCTTTCCGGGTCCTATTTCAACAAATAATTCGCAGTGCTCTTCTAAGACGCCCATACTGTCTATCCATTGAACAGATGAAATTATCTGTGATGCCACTAATTGTCTGATAATATCCGGATTTTCTGCTAATTTTCCCGTAACATTGTCAACAAATAAAATATTTGGTTTTGAAAATTCAATATCCTTCAAGAAATCAAAATAATCATGCATCCCACCTTCCATAAGAGGTGAATGCCAAGCGCCGGAAACCTTCAGCTCCATTGCTCTGTGCTTTATTTCCTTGGTTTTTAATAATTCGAGGAAAGCATGAACTCCGGCTTTATCTCCGGATATGACGATCTGGCCTTTTGTATTAAAATTTGCAGGGACCACAATGCCGGTTTTTATCTTTGGGAGAAGCGCATTGATCGTTTCTTTTTGAACACCCAGAATAGCATACATAATGCCCTGGGTTTTTTGCGATTCTCTATCCATTAATTCTGCACGCTTTTGGATTATTTTAAAAACATCTTTTCTATTAACAATACCTGATACATATAAACTGCTGGCTTCTCCAACAGAATGACCGGCAGTAATATGAGGTTTTAATCCAAATTCTTTTTTGATAACTTCATATATCGCTAACTCCACGGTTATCATAGCAGGCTGTGTATTTATTGTTACTTTGAGCTCTTCTTCCGTTGAATTGAAAATAAGCTTATTGAGATCTTTTCCCAGCGTATCTGATGCAAATTCAAAAATTTCTCTGGCAATGGTAAAGTTCTCATAAAAATCCTTACCCATACCGATATATTGAGCACCTTGCCCCGGAAAAACAAAACCTTTCATTTAAATTACCATTTGATTATTGCTGAACCCCAGGTGAAGCCCGCACCAAACGCCGTCATTAGAAGCATTTGACCTTCTTTTATCTTGCCTTCATCAATATATGTACCCAAAGCCATAGGAATGGAAGCAGCAGAGGTATTTCCGTATCTATCAACAGTTATAGCAACTCTTTCCTTTGGAATATTTAATCTTTCTGCAACTTTTTCCATTATCCTTATATTCGCTTGATGTGGTATAAGCCAATCAATTTGTTCGGTGGTCATATCATGCTTTTTTAATAAATTCAAGGAGATCTTTGTCATATTTAGTATGGCATGTTTAAAAACTTCACCCCCTTTATCCATATTGAGATACTGTAACTTTTTATCGATCATTTCGTGGGACATTGGGTTTACAGAACCGCCGCCGTACATAATTAAAAGATCTCCGAGGTGACCGTCTCCATCGTTTAATACGCCTATTATTTCATGTCCTTTATCATCTTTCATATCACCCACAATTGCGGCACCTGAACCATCCCCGAAAAGAACACATGTATTTCTATCTTCCCAATTGGTGATCTTTGTCAATTGCTCGGAACCCACCGTTAAAACATATTTATAATTACCTGATAAAATTAGACCGCGGGCAATATCCAGTCCATAGAGAAAACCCGTACAGCCAGCCGAAAAGTCCAAAACCATAGCATGTTTAATACCTAATTTTTTTTGAAGCATTGCTGCGGTGGAAGGGAAAAAATAGTCCGGCGTAACAGTACCCACTATGATCACATCAATTTCACTTTTATCTATACCGGCTTCTGCAATTGCTTTCTCTGCAGCTGGTAAAATCATATCGGAATTAGCCATTGTTTCATTACCGACTATATGTCTTTCTTTTATACCCGTTCTTTGTGTGATCCATTCATCTGATGTATCAACCATCTTTTCAAGTTCTGCATTAGTTAAAATTGTTTTAGGAAAATTATATCCCAAGCCCAATATCCCGATCCGTTTCATCATACCTCCTAAGTATCTTTTTTTATTTTTTCCATTCGGTCTTTTATTTTTCCAATCAAATTTTCTTCATGGACCCTTTTAATAAAAAGAATTGCATTCTTTATTGCAACCGAGTTGGATAGACCGTGACAAATAATTACATTGCCGTTTAAACCCAATAAGGGTGCCCCGCCGTACTCGGCATAATCATACATTTTTTTTATCTTTTTTATCTCATTATTAAAAAATATGGCACCTAATTTTGCAATACCTGAGCGTTTAACAATACTTTTAAATTCATTCACTAAGGTTGATGCAATACCTTCTGTAAGCTTCAAGATAATATTTCCCACAAAGCCGTCCATAACTATGAGATCTGCAACACCTTCAATAATATCTCTGCCTTCAACATTCCCAATGAAATTATCAATATTGTCTCTTAATAATTCATAGGAATTCAATACTAATTGATTGCCCTTTTCCTTTTCTTCACCAATGGACATTAAACCAACCCTAGGTTTTCTTACCCTGTCCACAAATTGAACATATAGTTGACCCATAATGGCAAATTCCAATAAATTTTTCGGTTTTACATCCACATTGGCTCCGGCATCAATGACCAAAACCCTACCGGATTTATTCTTTGAAGGGAAAATTGCGCCAATAGCAGGTTTAGTAATACCCTTGATCCTGCCGAGAAGCATAGCTGCAGAAAGCATTACAGCGCCCGTATTTCCGGCTGATACAAAGCCGTTTACCTTTCCTGCTTTCTGGTCTTTTAATGCCCTTGCTATGGGTGAATCTTTTTTTTCTTTAAACGCAATATGAGGTTTTTCACTCATTGCAACTTCATGTTCGCAATGTTCGATCTCTATATTTGAAGGTATCTTTTTCCAGGGACGCCATTTATACATTTCTTTTTCTTCTTTGCGTATCTTTTCCTCATTTCCGTAAAGAACGATGGTGTCTTCTTTTAATATTTCCGCAGCATCAATTGCGCCTTCAAGGGTGTGCTTGGGACCGAAATCCCCACCCATTGCATCTAAAGCGATACGCATATATTATTCCTCTACATTAATAACTTGTCTTCCTTTATAATACCCGCAATGAGGACATACAGTATGGGGTGTCTTTGGTTGACCGCAATGGTCACAAATAGAAATTGCGGGTTTATTGTACCTTAAATATACGCTTCTTCTATGCCTTGTTCTTGATCTTGATTTTCTTACTTTTGGAACAGCCATTGTTTCCTCCTAATACTCAATTCCCTTACAATCAACGCTACAAAGCGGTTTTATGGGGATCGATAAATATACAAAGTCCCTAATATGATCTGCGAAATCAATTATTTCACCACCATAATAGAAGACATCAGCATCTTCAAATTCATCTAATTTTCTTTTATCCTCGGGCAAAAATACCAACTTGAAAGAGTGGGTATAATTGGCTTCAAATAATGTGCCGCATCTTGAACAAAGAAGCTCGGCATCAAAAATCATTCTACCAAAAATAAATACTTTTCTCCCTTTGATCTGGAAAGAACCTTTAACATTAATAGAAGAGAATTTTCCCTCTATACCAAGGTTTTTAGCATTTTCGGTAATATCGAATGAGGTTTTCTTCGTTTCTAATTCCCGAATCGATATTTTAAATAAGGTACTCTTCATAGTATTCGCCATATTCATATTAAAATTAATTTTAATTATACATTATTTTCAGAATATTTCAAGTTAAAATGAAAGAATGGATTTTTTTTATATGCACTTTATTCCCCGTTTTTCTTCGAAAAAGAAATGGAGGTAAATTGATAATTAAGGAAAAATTGAATAACCACGGAGCACTGAAAATAGTTGAGAGTTGAAAAACAGTATGCAGTATGCAGTACTAAGTATTTAGTTTCTCCACTTAGTACCAATGACCATGACTTAGTACTTAGTACCATTCTTTTGAACCTTGAACCTTGAACCTTTAAACCAAGAATTTATTAACCACAGAGCACAGGCAGGTTAAAGAGAAGATATAAACCGTAGGGGTCGTTCGTGAACGACCTAAGAAGAAAAAAAATGGATGTTTTCATTATAAAATATCCTTTTGAATTGCAAATATAATCTTAGCACTGCGTTTATAGCCATATTCCTCTTTAGTATTAAATTGAAATCCACTTGAAAAGGTTAAGCCAGCAATAATTTTTTTAATATTTACGGTAATTCCATAGAATTGATATTGATTATTGGGACCTTGACTATCAACTGTATATACATATACGGTTGAGTACCTATAAAAAGTATTTACGGAGAGATGTTTATTTATTTTCAATTCACATCCCAGAGATAATGTAAACTCACCAAATAAAAACAATCCAAGATAGAGTTCAGATATAATTGATAGGTATTGATTATCAATTATCGCCCAACCGAGATTCAATCCTTCAAATAAGCCCCATATAGAGATAGCGTTTTCATCTTTGCTTATATACACTCGAAGAAATGAATATAGACGGGGATTATATCGAAAGATTCCATTAATCATACAACCATATTTATTATCCCTTCCCGAATCATTTCGATATGTAAAAAAATACGGGGATACATTCAAGGTAAACCATTTTGAAAGACCATATGATATCCGGAAATTAAAAATAGGTTCCGATACTCGATCGTCAGGATCATCATTGTCGTAAATAAAGAACAACGAATTAATTGTGTTATATGAAAGTTCAAAATCCCATTCCTTTACATTGCACAATTGCCCGTAACTTTGCATTGGAAAATAGGCAGAATTTGAATATGCGTTTAAAGAAAAAGCAATTACAATAAGAATAATAAAGATAAATTTATTTGTTTGTATTTTCATACCATAATTCCTTATTTTCCAATAGATTTTTTATTGCAGATAATTTTATTTTTGTTAAAAATATCCTTTCACTTTTCTTTTCTGTGATTTGATTTTCACTTGAAATTCCAACAAAATATAAATAAATATAATCATTAAAAATTATTCCTTTGGGATTAATTACTCCATAATCATAACTTTCTGAAACTTTCAATACCGGATTTTCTTTATATAAATAAACTTTGTTATCTTTAGTTAAATATCCCGTTCCAATATTTATAGGTGCTTTTTCTCCATTATTTGTTATTTTTGCTCCTACGAAAAAAAATAATTTTTAATTTTTATCAATTATTATTCCTGATGTGCCTACTCCCCTGGAATTCCACTTCCCTTTCTCTCCCGCTCTTACAAAATTTCCAACCTTATGCCATTTTTTACCATCCTTTGACTCAGCATACATTATGTCATACCTTGAATCATACCACATTTTATATTTATTGTTCTCATAAATAACCATCGGACTCATTATTCTATTTTCTTCACTTGCTTTTATCATTATAGGATTTTTTTTATATCTTTTAAAATTATTATAGGTATCAGATTCTGCATAACAAATTGTCCAATCAATTCCAACCCCAGTATACCACATTTTATAGTTTTGCTTCGTTTTATCATAAATAACCATTGGATCCCTAACTCTTTTGTTATCAATTAATGAATTTCCAATATCAAGTACTACACCTATTTTATTAAAAGTTTCCCCATTTTCTGATTTTGCTACACCTATTCTTGAAACATAATCTTCATTCCAGCCGGTATAATACAGATATATTTCATTATTAACAACTATAGGACAGGGATCTGAAACGAATAATGAATCAAATTCACCAGAATTACCAACATCTAAAATAAGTTGCGGTGAACTCAAATTGTATTCAATATCATTGCTTTTAGCATTTTGACCTTCTGCCGTAATAAAAGATGATAACATAATAAAAAAAACAGTTAAAAAAAAGAATTTTGAGGACTTCATAAAACCTCCTTTGTGATATTGTAATCCGAACTATCTAAAAAGTCAAGGATTTTCATATTTTTTAATATCAAATTTTTTATTAAAAGGTAAAGAAGGATAGATAGATAGATAGATAGATAGATAGATAGATAGATTCGTATTCCCC
>JAGGYO010000207.1 GCA_021162505.1 bacterium | reverse complement strand
TACAGGCTTTTCTGCTAAAATTTCTTCTTGCTGCTCTGGTTCAATATTTTCAGAACCGGATACAACGGTTTCTTCTTTCTTTACTTCTACCTTTTCTGCAGCCGGTACTTCGGATATCTCTTCCACGGGTGCCGGTTGCACTTCTTCCTTGATCTCTTCTACCGGAGCAGGTTCAGACGCAGTAGAAATTTCTTCCGCCGGTGCTTCTGCAGGGATTTCTTCAACCGCAGGGATTTCAGGTAATTTTTCTATTTCGGGCACAGCTGGTGTTTCTTCTACTAGTACCTCTGCGGGTGCTTCTTTTATCTCCGGTATTTCGGGTAATTCTTCTATTTCAGGCACAGCAGGTGTTTCTTCTGCTAATACCTCTGCGGGTGCTTCTTCTATCTCCGGTATTTCGGGTAATTCGTCAATTTCAGGTATTTCCGGAAGCTCTTCAGTTTTCTCTATGGGATTTTCAGTAGGCAATGGCTCCTCGTTTATCTCCGGCAAGCCCATATCATCGCTTGATTCATTGATCTCCGGCAACGAGTTTGTTTCAGGTGTGCCTCCGGATAATATTTCTGTCTTTTCATCTGTTCCTTCGGAAGTCTCTTCCACCAAAGGCAATCCTTCTTCTACTACCGGTGCTTCCCCTTCATCCCCTATTCCCATATCTGCGAAAATATTATCTAGTAATTTTAAACTGTCTTCGTCTGCAAAATTAAGATCATCGTCATCATCATCGACTGCGGAATCTACCGGGGTAACACTATCTATACCTGCAACATCTTTAACATAATCAACGATCTCGTCAATATTATAAGGTTTTAAAAAATACTTTGAGGTTTTGAATGTATTCTGTATTCTATTTCCCAGATCTTCTGAATCAACCAAAAGCACTATCTTGATTGAATCTATTACACCACTTTGTTTAAGTTCATTGCAAAGCTGAAAGCCATTTAATTCAGGCAGGAAAAAATCAATAATAGCTACATCGGGTTTTTCTTTTTGAATGGTTTCCAATCCTTCTTTGCCAGTAAGAGAAATTGAAATTTCAAAATCTTGACTAAGCGCATTCTCTATATTATTGGCTAATACCGAATCCGATTCAACCACTACTAGCTTTTTACCCATACAAAACTCCTTTATATAGGTTATTTTATCATTTTTTAGCCTTTATGTCAAATAACTATGCCACGATACATATATGTTCTCTATTTTGAAAGGCTAAATTGAAAAAAACTTGTTTTTAAAACAAAAATATGGTAAAATTCGTTATGAATGATAAAAAAATGAATATTCCTGGTTATGAAGTAGGTAAAAAGGTTGGAAAGGGTGGTATGGCAACTCTTTATAAGGGTATACAAACCTCATTAGATCGTGTTGTAGCTATAAAACAATTGCACTCTTTTCTCGTTGAAGACGAGAGTTTCATCATCAGATTCCAAAGAGAAGCCAAAACTTTATCAAAACTGGAACATCCGAATATTGTGCGAATCTATGAGTTCTTAAAACAAAAGGAGACATCGTTCATCATTATGGAATTCGTAGAAGGTGTCGATCTTAAATTTATTATTAAAAAATTGGGCGGAAAGATGCCCGAGCAAATTGCCGTTTTATTCGTTTATTTTGTTTTAAAGGGATTGGCATTTGCACATCATCAAAATATTATACATAGGGATATAAAACCCGCTAATATTTTAGTTTCCAAAGACGGTTATGTAAAAATAGTAGATTTTGGCCTGGCAAGGTCAGAAGAAGCATCTAATTTAACTATGACCGGCACACTAATGGGTACTCCTGCTTATATGTCCCCCGAGCAGGCAAAAGGTGAAGATGTTAATAATCAAACGGATATTTTTTCCAGCGGAATTATGCTTTATGAGCTTTTGACAGGGGAGAAGCCATATCCCAACGACAAAAATTATATGTCTACTATTGCAAAGATCATATCTGAGAATGAGTTGCCGATTCCAAATCTAAAAGCACCTACTTCAAGTGTGATAATAAATATATATAAAAAAATAGTCGCGAAAAATCCCGAGCAGAGATATAAAATTGCTGATGAAGCTTTAAGAGATATTGAAAATTATTTCTCGCTGTACAATATTTCACCAGATGAAGCAATGATCAGAGAATATTTAAAAAATCCCGGAAAATTTTGGGATGAGTTTAAGAATGAACAGATCAAAACGGAATTTAAACAGGGTGAAAAGTACTACAAGGAAGGAAAGACCCGATATTCTGAGGCAATGGTACATTTTAAACGAGTATTGGTTTGGGAGCCGGGACATAAACAAAGCAAGGAATATCTTGAAAAGATCCAAAAGAGTTTAAAAAAGGGTGTTCCTATATTTATTCCAATACTTTTTGTTTTGGCATTGGTTGCCGTCCTTTATTTTACCGTATTTAATGTTAAGACCAAATTCTCGTTGGATACAGTTCCTAAAGGAGCATTGGTATCTATAGATAATGTCCTTTTAAAAAACCCCACGCCAGTATCCTTAGCAGTAACCCCGGGAAAGCATAAATTACTTATTAAAAAGGATCTTTATGAGAACAAAGAATATGAATTTACAATTGAAAAAGGAGAAAAAAAGAGTTCAGCTTTGGATCTGGTACCATGGGATTATGGTATTTATACAATTACAATCACTCCAAAGCAGGATTATGTGAAAATTGATGAAAGTGCAATAGACCCGAATGCTCCCATTAAACTTAATAAAGGAAAACACAATATTATTATCGCAAAGAAAGGATATTATACTATTAACAAGAACATTAATGTTACAAAAAACGAAAGAAAGTCCTTAAGATATAGATTGAATAGGAGTGAATCCACTTTTTCTTTTGATTCTGTCCCTCAAGGTGCAAATGTTTTTTTGAACAATAAGTTGATCGGGAAAACCCCTATACAAAAAGCCGTACAATTCGGTAAATATACCGTGAAAATTGTTTTGAGAGGTTATGATCCGGTAAATGAACTTCTTTCATTCAATACAAAAGCAAAAAAGAATTTCACCTATACTTTGAACAAAACAATAATAAAATATGCCAAGTGCAGCTTTGCCGTTAAAGGCGGTTATGGTAATATATATATTGACGGTGAAAAAATAGGATATACACCTATTCCACCTCGAAATTTAAGTTTAGGCAAACACAATATTACAATTAAAGGGAAAAAGATCGAAACATATGAAAAAAGTATTATAGTAAAGGATATAGGTAATAAATTTGAGATCCAATTGAAAATGAATTGGGGATATTTGGTCGTTAATTCCAAACCCTGGTCCTATGTATATGTTGATGGGAAAAAGATCGGACCCACTCCTTTGGCAAAACATAAACTCAATACAGGTGACCATAATATTCGATTGGAAAATCCAAAAATGAAAATATTTAAAAAGAAAATTACTATCCGTTCAGGCGAAACAACATCAATTAGTAAAAATTTAAAATTCAAATAATGTGTTGTGAGAATATAAATGTAAAAAAAAACTCCATTGTCAATATTGATGGTTGGTCATGAAAAAAGTTATAAATAAAAGGTTTTTTATTGCATTTGAGGGAAATGAGGGTTGTGGAAAAACCACTCAAATAAAATTATTTACAAATTATTTAAAAGAAAGACAGATTGATTATTTATTAACACGAGAACCAGGTGGAACAGAGATAGGTGAAGAGGTTCGAAAGATTTTATTGGATCCGAAAAATAAAGGTATGTTCCCTGAGACAGAAGCATACTTATATGCTTCATCAAGAGCCCAATTAGTAAGAGAGGTCATTCGCCCAGCGCTTGAGCTGGGAAAGCTTGTTATAACTGACAGATATGTTGATTCCTCTTTGATCTATCAAGGTATCGGTCGAGATCTTCAGGTAAATATAGTAAGGAAATTAAATGAATTTGCAATTGACGGGTTATTACCCCATATTTGTTTTGTTATTTTGGTTAAACCGGAGATAGGATTGGAAAGAGCCAAAAAAGAGAGCATTAAAAGCGGATTTCAAAATGGAGACCGTTTAGAAAACGAAAAATTGGATTTTCATAATAAGATTTATGACGGATTTAAGGCTCTTGGGCATTATAGAAAAAATATTTATTTTATTAATGGAGAAAGATCCCCGAAAGAGGTCTTCTCAGAGATAAGGGCTATATTTGATAAAAACTATGGTAGCATTTGATAATGTAATAGGTCATAATATTAATAAGGTCTTTTTGACTAAAGAGATAGAAGAAAACCGAATTCCCAACAGTTTTATTTTTTATGGTGAAAATGGAGTAGGTAAACATATAATGGCTATTGAACTCGCTAAAATACTGAATTGTGAGGATAAGGACAGACCTTGCAATAGATGTTTCAATTGTAAGGCAATCAACTCCAAAGAACATCCCGATATCGTTGAAATTGACCCGCAGGTAAATTTAAAACAAAATGGAGAAAGTGTTAAATTTCGTGAAGTCATTGATAAGCTCATTGAAAACTCCGTATATAGACCCTCGGTTGGAAAGAAAAAGATAATTATCATTGATGATGCGGCTTTTCTTTCTGTTCCAGCAATGAACAATCTTTTAAAAATAGTCGAAGAACCGCCTGATTATATGCATGTTTTTCTAATTACACAAAATATTAATAGGATCTTGCCGACAATACAATCGAGATCCCAATTACTAAAGTTTAATGCTTTAAAAGAAGAAGAAATGAGAGAGATCTTGAAAAAGAACAATATTGATATTGATGAGATTATCCTGTCGCTTTCAAATGGTTCAATGGGAAATTATTTATATTTGAAAAACATCCATTTTGAAAAATTCCTGAAAATGCTGAATATTATAATGGACACGGTTTTAAATGCAAGAGATATGGCAACAATCCTTAATGCTTCTACAAAGGTATCACAAAAACTATCAAAAAAAGGTAGAGAAAATTATCTTGAGCTGAAAGAATTTTTTAGTTTTATTTCCAATGTTTTAAATTTAATTTTAGTGCAGGGGAAACTTTACGACTGTTTTGAGAGTTTTTATCATACTGTTTTTGCTTTAGCAAAGAACAATGACATAAAAAATGATATAAATTCTCGTATTAAGATGGTGGGCAAAGCGAAAGAAGTGATCGATACATCCTTAAAAGCTGTCAATAGCTATGTAAATATTGAACTTATATTATTAGAGTTCATTAGACAATTCGGGGGAAGTTTTCGTGGAATATTGTGATCTACATTGCGATACGCCTTTAAAAAATAATCCCATAATAAATAATGATACATTGCAAGGACTAAAACCCTATATTAATTTCGCTTTTTGTTTTTTACATAATGAAACCTTTGAAGAGAAAAAATCGTATTTCCAAAAATTTATGTCAACTGAATTACTAAAAAATAAAGAGTTAAAACATATCTTTTCTTTGGAAGGATTACGAACATTCAATAATATTGACAATGTGCTCTATTTTATCGACAATTATAATGTAAAGATCGTTTCTTTAGCCTGGTTTGAAAAGAATCTCTGGGCTTGTGGTGCTATTGAAGAAGCCGACGGGATTACAGAAATGGGGAAGGACTTGATCAAGATACTCAATGAAAAGAACATCATTATAGATATTTCTCATGCAAGTGAAAAAACAAGCAGAGATATTTTTAACCTTGCAGAAAATGTCATTGCTACCCACTCTAACATATATTCAATTGAACCACATGTGAGGAATTTAAAGGATTGGCAACTTAAAGAATTAAAGCAAAGAAATTCTGTTTTCGGATTGAATATGTACAATAAATTTCTTGGTAAGAAAAAAGATTCTCTTTTAAAACATATTAAATACGCACTGGACAATGATTATGGTGAGCTGATTTCTTTGGGAAGCGATTTTGATGGAATGGAAGATTTATACATCCATTCGCCCGAGAAAATTCCTTATTTATACGATAAAATAAAAAACTTTTTTTCTGAAGTTACTGCAAATTCAATATTAAATAATAAGAGGGCTATAAAGATCTTTAAATAGAAAATATGGGGGAGAGATGAAAAAAAGGTTGTTTTTTTTAATGATTTTTACATTCATTGCAATCTTTGGGGAAACATATGAAAAAATTCCTTTTGATGCAGCAGGAAAAATACTGAAAATTGATAAAAAATTGAAACTTCGTTTGAACCTATTCAAAGAATATCCAAATTTTATATCTGCAGAATTATACAAGAACAACGGGAGTATGGTATTGAATATTAAATACGAAAAACAACAGTCATTGTATATGGATCTAAAAGCTTTTAATGGTGAGCAACTTCAAGGACTGCAGCAAAAATTGCTGGGAATCAAACTTATTTTTGATCAAACAGGGCGTAAGCAATTAATATATTCCTCTACGCTGCTGGCTCTGGGTTTCTGGGGATGGGCAACCAATGTAGCATTTTCAGTAAATGATGAAAGATTAATAATGGCAAATTATATGTTCATCGTCGGTGGGTCATTCTTTGCTCCTTTTTATTTGACAAAAGATATGAATATTACCATTGCCGAGTCAAGATTATTTGCCTATGGAGGAACAAGAGGAATTTTCTGGGGAATATTTATGGAAATGGCACTTGAAACCCCAGATCTAAATGCTCCGCTTGCATTAAGTGTTACATCTGCTCTTGGGGGATATTTCCTTTCAAAAAAATTGAATATGGCTGCCGGCACAGTTGAATCCATTGGCGTGTGGGGAGATATGGGACTGCTCTGGGGTTTGGGCATTGGATCACTCTTAGATGAGGATAATATTATCAATGAGAAGGACAGCTATTTGTTTCCTGCCGTGATCTCCATGGCAAATTGTTTAACCGGATATTTCTATGGTAAAAATAAACACTATACCATTGGCGACGGTTATATGTTGAGAAGCTTTGCTACTTGGGGTTCCCAGTTGGGATTTTTTATTTCTGATCTATCAGATTCCATGGATAATGTAAAAATAAGTGTACCTGTTTCAATAACAACTTCACTGGCAGCAATGATCGCCGGAGATCTCTTTTTTAGAGGGAAGACCCATTATAATTCATCAGACGGTTTTTTAATAATGCTATCTGAAGGTGTCGGTTCACTTTTGGGTGCCGGATTCGTGTATATTGCAGACAGTAAGAGCAAAGCCGATCCCTATGTTTATTTTGGTGTTTCAACACTGACGGGAGCAATCTCTGCCTATTTGGTCAAAAAAAGTTTAAAGTAAAAAACCTACTTATTTATTAAAAATTATTTGCAAACGCCGCAGATATGTATAGTGCACAACCACAGTAGTTATTTGGGTTCTCGATAAATTTACAATTCATATTTGTTTTCTCTTCGGTCATTCTCAAATGACCCCTACCATTATTTTATTATAACAACCTTACCTGTTTTAATGGACTTGTTATTTGTATCAAGCACAGAATAAAAATAAACGCCAGAAGAAACAAACTTTTTTGCACTATTTTTCAAATACCATTCCTTTGTGTTATTATCAATCTTCATTGATTTCACAAGAATACCGCTTAGATCATAAATATTCAATGTTCCGCCAATTGGAAGTTCGGTAAATACAATCTTTTCCTTTGCAGGATTGGGATAGGTCTTTACTTTACTTGCAATTTCACTTTCAGCATTTGAACTATCGGTATCTTTAATAAATACAACCCGATTATTATTTCTATCAACAATCCCGATTATTCTTTCGTTATAATAATTAAAAACAGCAATATCGGAAGGTTCATTGAGGTTTTTCAAAATGACTTTTTCCTTTCCGTTGAATTTTAATACTTTGTTGGAATATCTATCAATACCGTATATTTCACTATTATTTATTTCAAAATCTATTAGTTCTTTTTTATAATCGGTGTATTTTTTGTTTGTTTTTCCATTAATAAATTCACCGTTTCCTTCAATATTTCCAATAATATCACCATTTAAATAGGAAAATGAATTAAGTAAATTTGTAAAATCTATATTTTCAACCGGTTTTCCCGTATCATCATATTCATAAACAGCATTATTAAATAAAACTGATAAACAATTTTTTCTCCAATTCCACTTTATATCCTTTGCATTTTTCACATCAATAAATTTTATAAACTTTTCACCGTCGTATTTATATATTCCATCCCTGTTATTGGTTAAAAGGTACAGTTCTCCATTGTTTGACAGGCATATCCTTTCAGGTTTATGAATGTTCACTATTTCCTTTATTAAATTACCGGTCATATCAAATACCTTTATACTGTCATTTCCCGTCATATCTCCTGCGTTTCTATCTGTTATGAGTATGGAATAACGGTTTTCAAAGTTCCCCACTGCAATAGATGTGGGTTTATTAAATCCCGTTAATTCCGTCAATGTAAAATCAGGATTATCAGGGACAATATTATCAGCCCCGCCTGTATTATGAAATTCACAAAGTAATTCCTTTTTACCCCTAAACCCGTATTCATCCTCTGCAACGCCCTTTATTTGATGATAACC
>JAGGYO010000156.1 GCA_021162505.1 bacterium | reverse complement strand
TTATCAATTCTTTTTTTAACTTTTGATATATAAATCCTTTTGCTTTCATTAATACTTTTTCCAGTTGTTTTGGAGATATCTTTATAATATTATTTTCGACATAGATATATGCAATGGTATTATCCCTGTTCAATTCCAAATGTTTTATTATGCAGTTCTTGATCCTTGGGTCTTCAATATCGTTCATGATAATATCCATGACCCTGCGTTTAATCAGGGAAGTCAGTTTACTTTTATAAATATTATTATTCGATCTGCTCATATTAATACATTATTTGAGAACACAGAGAACAAAAATTTTCCCATATAAAAATCCGGTTATTCATAAATATAAAATTCTAGGCTGTCCCCTTCGGCAATATCATTAAATCCCGTGAGCTTCACTCCGAATTCAAGGCCTTGTTTTACGGTCTTAGCATCATTTTTTTCTCTTTTCAAGGAGTCTATCTTGCCTTCATGAACGAGCTCCTGTTTTCGATAGACCCTTACGAAGGAATTTCTTCTTGCTTCACCTTCCCGCATATAACATCCAGCGATTTTACTCTTTCCTGCATTAAAAATAGCCCTGATCTCTGCGGTACCAATCACTTTTTCAACTTGTTCTTTTTCTTCTCCTGTCTCAATAAGTTCTTTTAAATAGTCATCTATCTCAAAAATAGTACTAAAAATATGAACATTTATTTTCTCTTTATCAATGGTTTTTATAAGATTCTTGGGAATTTTTATTTTAAATCCTATTACCAAAGCATTAGAAGAAGAAGCCAGAAATATATCATTATCGCTGATATCACCAAGACCTGCATGGATAATGTCAAGAGACACATCTTTATATGAGAAATTGCTGAAAATATCCTGTAAAGCACTGCGTGTTCCCACTACATCCGATTTTATGATTATCTTAATTTTCTTGATCTCACCCTGAGCTTGAGCAAATAATGTTTCGAGATCAACGGTTTTATTGGATTTGAGTTTATTCTGTGACCAGCGGGTCTTTTTCTCATTAATGATCTCCTTCGCGATCTTCTCACTCTCTACCACCTGGAATATATCCCCTGGTTCGGGTATGGATTCAAAACTGGCTAAAACTGCCGGATGTGATGGTGAAACTTCGTTAACTGCGTTTTTATTCTGATCTGTCATTATCTTGATCTTTCCCCAGGTCAAACCACAGATCATCATATCCTTTATCCTTAGTGTCCCATTGGTTACTACAACACTTGCTGTTATCCCCCTACCTTTCTCAACCCTTGCTTCAAGAACAAAACCTGTTGCGGGTTTTTGGGGATCTGCGTTCAATGCCAATTCAGATGATTGCAGATGAATAGTATCGAGAAGTTCTTCAATACCCTTTTTCTTTAAGGCTGAGATATCCACAAACATATTATCTCCACCAAAGCTCATATCCGTTAAACCATATTGAGATAGTTCATTCTTGACCACCTGAGGTCTTGCATTGTTCTTATCAATTTTATTTATTGCTACTATTATTGGAAGCTTTGCCGCACGAGCATGATTTATTGCTTCTATGGTCTGTGGTTGTACACCATCATCCGCTGCGACGACCAGAATAACGATATCACAAACTTGTGCTCCTCGGGCTCTCATTGCAGTAAATGCACTATGTCCCGGGGTATCTATCAAACACAGGTTTCCGTGTTCAGTTTCTAAAAATGAGGCTCCAATATGTTGAGTAATACCTCCACTTTCGCCTGCGGCAACATGTGTATTTCTTAAAGCATCCAGTAATGTGGTTTTCCCATGATCAATATGCCCCATAACAGTTATGATCGGTGCACGCCGGTATTCAGTATCGCTTACCTCTTTCAGGACTTCGCTCTGCATAGGTACCACTTTATAATCCTTTATTTCAAAAACTTCACATAACAGTTCTATTTCACTTGTGGCCATTTTTTGAGTAGGCGAAAGCCAAAGGTTCAATTCCTTTGCCGCTACGATTATTTCATTTGTCTCTTTATTTAAAAAGTTTGCAAGGTCCTCACATGTGGATTTTTCAGGAATGTAGATATAGTCAATTTGCGGTTTTCTATTTTTTTTCTTTTTCTGTTTATGTTTTATGACCGGCTTATGTTTTTCAGGGATAACCGTATCGGAAGCTTGAGTGGTCTTGTTCCCTTTGTGTTCCAATTCATATAATTCTTGAGCAATATTAATGTCATAATCCCGTGAAAAAGATTCTCTTTGCTTAGTTCTTTTTTTTATTGCTTCTTTGCTTTCTTTTTTGGAAGGTTCAATAAAACTCTTGTGTTTTTTCTTTGCAAATTTCCTTTTAATCTTAATATCAGATTCTGGAAATGTGTTAGTTGAAGATTTTTTATGGATTGGTTTTTTACTACCGTACTTTTTATCACCGTACTTTTTACCGTCTTTGCCTTTATACGGCTTGCCTTCATATTTTTTGGCACCTTTATATTTATTCCTTTCTTCCAATACTTTTTTCTTTCTCTCTTCTTCTCTTTTTTTCCTTTCTTTAATCTCAATATCTCGTTTGATTTTTCTCTCTTTTTCGTCAATCTTTCTTTTTAATATCTTTTGTTTCAGATCTTCTTTTTGTGCGTGTGCTTCTTTGACCTGTTTTTCTTTAAGTTCTATTGCTTTCATTTCTTTATCTTTTTTTAATTTTTCTTCTTTGGCTTTTTTCTTTTCCGCATCCTGCTTCTTTTTTAATTCCTCTTTTTTCTTATGAGATTCTTTTTTCTTTAGGTCCTCTTTCTTTTCACTTGTTTTTATTCCTTTTTTTACTGTTTTTTTCCTCTTTGCTAATACTTTTTCTTTTTTCTTCTTTTCTTCTTCCTGCTTTTTCAGTATTTTTTCCTTTAATCTTTTTGTCGCACTATCTTTTTTTAGGATCTCTTTCTTTTTTATTGGCTTTTTTTTCGATGTTTTTGCTATATCCGGTTGCTTTGTTTTTTTTGCAGTACTTTTTTTTGTAGTTTTTTTCTCAACTGTTTTCTTGGTCTCTTTTTTCTTTGTAGTAGTTTTTTTCTTTGTGGTCTTTTTTCCCTCTTTGGGCTTTTCTTCTGTTTTTGCAGTTTTCTTTGCAGTTTTCTTTTTGCTAACAGTTTCCTTTTTGGTTTTTGTTTCCTTCTTTTTGGAAGGGGCTTTCTTTTTACCTGCCAATTTCTTTTCTTCTTTCAATCTCGCTGCTTCTATTTCATCTTTGGCTTTCTCACGAATGATTCTTTCATAGACAGATACCAAATTTGGTTCAACATTTTTTGATGCCGAACTCCAATCTTCTCCGGGAAAACTCTCCTCAATTATCTTTCTTACAAGCTTATATTCCAATCCTAATTTCTTAGCTAGTTCATTTCTACGCATATTATCACCTCATATTATTTTTTTGCGTATTTTTCAGCTCTTTTAATTATCTTTTTAGCCATGCTTTCATCTATATTTTCTATATTTTCAATGAAATCATCAATTGATAATTTAGCTATTTCTTCTAATGTGACAAATGCGTTTGCAACCTCTAATACGACTTCCTGAGGTATAGAGCGTAACCCTGATAAAACCGCCTGAGTATTCAGTATAGCGTTCTTTTCCTCATTGAGTTTCTCCATATATTCAACATCAGTAATGATCTCAATACTCCAACCCAGAAGTTGACCTGTGAGATTCTTATTAGATTTATTTTTACCCAAAGCATGGCTTAGATCCTCTTTATTATCAGGAACGACGATCAATGCTTTTTTCTCGCGTCTGTTTAATGCGATCTTTTGAATATTTGCAGGTTTCAAAGAATTTTTTATATACTCTTTAACATTAGTGCTGAATTGAACAACATCTATCTTTTCACCCAAGACCTTTCTAATGCCTTCAATTCTTTTGGCACCGGGTCCTAAACATGCTCCCACAGGGTCCAATTTTACTTTATCGGAATGAACAGCAATTTTCACTCTGATGCCCGGATCTCTCACGATCTTTTTAATGGTAACATAACCATCCTTTATCTCGGGGATCTCTCTTTTCATCAGTTCAATGATAAATCTTTCATCCATTCTGGAAAGGATTATTCGTTTTTCGCCTTCATCTTCTCTTATTTCTTTAACATAAAATTTATAGTTTTTTCCGAATGTATATCTTTCCCTTGGAACCGATTCCTCTCTTGGTAAAATACCGGTTAATTTATCAATATTTATTTTATATCCTATGACCCTTCCATTCTCTCTGGCACGGCCCATTACCGTTCCTATAATAATATCCCCGATCTTATCGGCTTCAAATTCCTTGAAAAGGATCTCTTTTTCTTTATAGTTAAGTGAATTAATGAATATCCTTTTAATCCTATTAGCAATATTTCTAGGTAATTTACGCAATTTTGTGGTAGCTTTTATCATCTCGCCCAATTGTCTCTTCTTCTCAGGTACCTCTTCTGAATCGAAAGAAACCTCAATCCAATCATTTTTTACCTCTTCTACAACGGCTTTGTGGAAGGTAACGGTAATATCATTTCTTTTCTCATTGACATTGATCTCAATCCTGCTCATATAAATAGGATATAATTCATCCTTTGAACTTCTTCTACCCTTTTTCATAAAAGCAAGTTTTACGGCATCCTTGAAAACATTGACCACTTCTTCATAATCAAGATTACGTGCCTGTGAAATTTGTTTAAATTGTTTTATGACCTCGCTCATAAAAACCTCCATTATTTAATAAAACATTACTATAGTATTATTCATTATCATATATTCTATTAAATTAAATTATTATTGAAGAGAATTATACCATTTTTCTCATTTCAAGTCAAATTTTTAATCTCTTTTAACCACGAATTACGCGAATTTCACGAATTAAAGTAAGAGCGAAGAGCAGTTTGCCCACAGATTTTTGAGATTCTTAGGATTAAAGAGCAAGGTCAAGAGCTTTTGTCCGCGAATTACGCGAATTTTACGAATTAGAGCAAGAGTCTAATGCTTTGTGCTTTCTAAATATTTCAAACGTTCAAACTCGTGGATTCCTG
>JAGGYO010000014.1 GCA_021162505.1 bacterium | reverse complement strand
ATAATATTGCATATAGTTTTTTAAAACCATTGCATATTTCAAAGGATCATTTAAAACATTTAAAAAAGTTCATTATAAAAGAAGACATCCCTGATTTTGGTAAAACAGCGATTTTGCCAGTTGACTTTTTAAAAGATGATGAAATTTGTAGTATTCCGGTAAATGTCACCAAGATATTTTTTCTCAAGGGCTTTGCAGAAAAAACGGTCTTTTCCAAGGTTAAAAAAAGCAATGTTTTTAAAAGGATATTAGCATATTCCTTTATTCCTCTGGGTAAATTTAATAAAAGCCAAATGAATATTATCAATGTCCTTTCAAATATTCCCGCAGTAGATGTATATTTAAAGAAAGGAGAGTATCTTGCCGAAAAAATTTAATAATAATTCTATTTGGACCATAGCGGTCTTGTTTATATTCATATTGGTTTTAAAATCGTATAATATAGAAATCGGCAACCTGTATTGGATATTTTTTACATTTGTTTTATTCATAACTATTCCCGCAGCACTTATTTTTAAAAGTACAAGTACATTGTTCTTTTCTCAGGCAATTGGGATATTACCTTTTGTTTTCTGGTATAAAACACATAATCCGTTTATTATAAAAACCCCGCTTTTTATTTTATTTTTATCTATTGCACTTATACAGCTTGTTTTTGAAAAAAAGAAAATTGTTCTAAATCTTTTGGACATCATATTCCTGTCTTCCGGATCAATATTTATCATTTCTCTTTTTTTAAATTCCTTTTCAAACCGTCTCATGGAATTTACATTTTTCTTTTGCGGCTTATACAGCGTCTATTTTCTTTTTAAACAAAGTGATGAAAAAATAAAACTCATACATTTCTGGATATATATTGGAACTTTTATTGCTG
This sequence comes from bacterium, assembly GCA_021162505.1. Lineage (GTDB taxonomy): Bacteria > AUK180 > AUK180 > AUK180 > AUK180 > AUK180. Next base: position 3,944 of record JAGGYO010000014.1, on the reverse strand, counting down.
TTTATGGGATAATTCAATGGCTGGGTTTAGATCCGTTCATGCCGATGGAGCGATTTAAGACACCTTTTACTGCAAGAATAATCGGAACTTTGGGAAATCCAAATTTTTATTCGGGTTATCTCATAGGGATCTTGTCATTTACTCTCTACTATTTTTTTAGAAAGCCGACAAAGATATTGGGTATAGCCCTTTTTCTTCAATTAATAGCACTGTTTGCTACTGGAACTCGTGGTGTATTAATTGCGTTGTTCTTGTCAATTTTGATATTTATTTTTACAAAAAAGAGTAAGGCCCTTATAGCGATCTTCATAATATTAATAGCTCTACTATTTCTAATTCCATCCATGAGGCAGAGAATGGTAAGTATTCCGCGTCAACTTACAAAAAAAACCGGTTCATTGGGACAAAGGATGTTAATGTGGCATACAGCCATGAAAATGATAAAGAAAAATCCCCTTGGTATGGGCTTAGCTGGCTTTCGATTAAATTATCCCGAATATCAAGGTCAATATCTTAAGAATCCGCATTATCTTAAACTTGCAACCCATGCTCGACATCCACACAATGAATTTTTTGAAATGGCATTGAACGGGGGACCGATCCTTTTGCTTTTATATATATTATTGCTGTTATTCATTATATGGACGCTCTTTTTAAAGGAAGATGATGCTATTTTTCAAAGTGCTATTTTCGCGATACTGACCATGTTTATTCATAATATTGCATCGGTGGTACTGAATTATAGCCCTCCCTTATCTAATTTCGCAATACTATTGGGAATTATTTTTATTTTCATAAAAAGTAAAAATAAATTTCATTTTAATAGTAAGTTTTTATATTTCATCTTGATCTTTAATGTTTTTCTATTTCTTTTTTGGACAAGAGCTACCATAGGTTCGTATCATTTCGCAAATGGTGTAGGGGCTGTTAATGCATATAGTTCGACTAAAGATATTAGATATTTAAAATCTGCAAGATCAGAACTGTTGAAATCCGTTAAATACGATCCTATCTTTGTTAATTCCTGGTATAGATTGGGGAATGTAGAGCTTTTGCTTGCCAAGGTCGATAAAAATGGACCCCATAATGAAAAAGCATTAAAATACCTTGAAAAGGCAAATAGTTTGCAACCGCATTATTTTGAAATAAGATATAATATGGGTCTTGCATATATTTCACAAGGAATATATAAAAATGGTGATGAATATCTGAAAAAAGCCCTGAAACTTGAGCCCTATAATTTAAAGGTAATTAAGGAGTGGTGCGAAACCGGCTTTAAGCTATTAAACCCGGGCGATGAGTATGAAGAAAGGTTGAAATATTTAAAGACCGCAATTGATGCGAATGAATTAGCATTAAAATATAATCCCAATGCAAAGAAAATACAAGAAGGTGTTTTAAGTGGAAAAGATTATTATTACAGACAATCCGGTTATTACTATTACCAAAAAAAGGCTTATAAAAAAGCTCTGAATGTTTTCCATAAAGGATATTTATATGCTAAGTCCATTGATGATAAAAATAAGGCAAAACTTTTTCTGAATAATTGTCTTGCAATAAGTCGTCAATTAAAAGATATTCACCTAATTGATAATTATATTTCAATTCTACGCCAGGAATTTCCGAATTCCGCAAATATATATTTTGAAGAGGCAATATTCCAATTGCAATATAAGGATAAGACAAAAGGAATAAAAATGATAAATACATTATTAGATCAGAACCCTGATAAAAAAATGAAAACCATCATATATAAAAAAATAATACAATTGAAACTTTATAATATTTTCTCCAAATTACATGCTAAGAGATCTCTTAAATCTTTCATTAACGAATTTAGAAACGGCAAGAGCAAAAAAATGCTTTTAAAAAAGTATCCGGAATATAGGGGGTTATTAAAATGAAAAAGGATAAAATATGTAAAGAGACCATTGCTTTGATAAATATAATTGAAAAACTACTAGGTCCGAATGGATGTCCTTGGGATAAAAAACAAAACACTAAAACAATGATAAAGCATTTGATAGAGGAAATGTACGAATTCATAGATGGTATTGAAAATGAAGATCCAAACGAAATGCAAGAGGAAATGGGAGATCTCTTTTTTCTTATGTTTTTTTTGGGAAAATTGATCGAAAAGGAATACGGCAGTGAATTTCATACTTCAATTAGGTATATAAAAGAGAAATTGATACGAAGACATCCGCATGTTTTTGGAGATGTCAAGGTGAATGGTGAAGATGATGTCCTAAAAAATTGGGAAAAGATCAAGGGTAGCGAAAAAGAGGGTAAACTCATATTAAGCGGTGTACCTAAACATTTGCCGGCATTATTGAAGGCATACAGGATACAGGAAAAGGTTTCACGCGTGGGTTTTGATTGGACGGTGAAAGAAGGTATCATTGAAAAACTGGATGAAGAGCTGACCGAGTTTAAAGATGCAATCAAAAAAGATGACAAACCCAATATTAATGAAGAGTTCGGCGATCTTCTTTTTACTATTGTTAATATTGGCAGACACATGAATATCGATGCGGAGAATGTTCTGCAAAACACAAATGAAAAATTCTTGAAAAGATTCAACAAATTGGAAAAACTGGTAAAAAACGATAAGAAAAAAATTGATAAATTAACATTAAGTGAATTAAATGAATATTGGGCGAAGGTAAAAAAGGATTAACTTTTAATCTTGCTTTCTTTGTCATTGCGAGGGTAGCGTCGCAATCTCATCCCTCTCCACTTTTCACTATTCATTTTTCTCTCTTCACTTATTTTCTGTCATGTTGAACCGAGTAAAGCGAAGCCTGAAACAGAGTGGAAGGTCGTGAAGAATCCAGTCTTCTAACCTTGTCATTGCGAGGAGTGAAACGACGTGGTAATCTCATGAGATCCCTACGGGAACAAGTTCCCTCGGGATGACGAAATACAAATGAAGAATGAACAATGAAGAAAATGGAATAACCACCGAGCACACTGAGATTAAAGAAAATATAAAGATTAAATTCCCTGAACCCCGTTAGAAATATAATTTTTATGGGAACCTTGGGACATTGAACCTTTTAACCGTTAATGGCGCGTTCTTTGATACAATTGCGTATTTTAATAGCAAATCTGATACGGTCATTGAGTGCTTAGCAAAGCAAAATGTTTCGACATATTGTAATCACACAAAAACCAAAAAGCAAATTTACAATATTGAAATTTCTCTCAATGATTATTTATTAATTTAAAAATATATGTTATTTGTACAGCAAAATAATTTAAAGGAATATTTTTATAATATGCAGGGGTAAATTCGCATTTCCGTGCTGCGTCAATGACTGACTCGTTAAATATCTTTGTTGCTTGATTTGAGGTAGGGTATTCAACAGCTTCAACCTTTCCCAATTTATTGATATAGCAAATTATTTTAAGAGAACCTTGAACTCCGGAAGTTCTTGCCGTAAGGGGATATTTGGGAAATGGTTTAACTAATATCATCGGTTTTGTTGTGAATTTCTTAACAAATGTTTCATTTATATTTTGCAATTCGATTACCTTAGTAAGATTATATTGAAGTGTTCTTCCATTCTCTTTTTTATCCATTCTTATCTCAATTAGTTTTGGAGCACATAAAAACTTGTATATAATTATAGAGTATTTATTTCCTTTATTTAAATCTTCTAATATTAAAGGGGAATGTCCAAGGTACATTCCATCTATAAAGATCTCCGCTGTTTTTTGTTTTGTCTGTATTACAATCGAATAATTCCCATTCATTTCATTATTTATATTAGTAGTGTGAAGTAATAATAAGAAAAATTCTGTAATATTTGAGATAATAGCATCTAAATCAATTGTTGCCTTAAAATTGATATGAACAATATTCCACTCAACATAACCGTTATTATAAAATACATTTAGAAATAAAATACTACCAATATATTGAAATGATATTTTTATTT
>JAGGYO010000030.1 GCA_021162505.1 bacterium | reverse complement strand
TATCCCATATTACTGGTATGGATCCATTATATTTTGCCTGTGAGGGAAATATGGTTTTTGTTATGAAAAAAAGCAAAGGTAATCTCCTCATAGAAAAATTAAATACTATTGGTTATAAAAAAGCAAATATCATTGGAAAGATAGGAATAGACAATAAGAACCAGCATGTCATTTTAAATACAATTTCCGGAGGTAGAAGATTTTTATCTCCCACCGATATTGCACAATTGCCCCGCATATGCTAAAGGCAGGAACACGGCTCAACAAACTCAATATTTTTTTTATCTCTTAATCTTTCAGTTTTTCAACCTTCTTTTCTTTGATTTTTGCTCATATTTTGTTATAATCACAGATGAAAAGATATGCCTTTTTATTGTCATTTATCAGTTTTTTCTTGATAATGGCGCTATCTTGTAAGGAGGTAAATGGTATGGAAAAAATAAATAATGCGCAAAAAAGTTTATATAAAGAGAATAATTATAAAACTGCATATTTTGCTGGTGGTTGTTTTTGGGGTGTAGAATTCCTTTTTGAAAAGAAAAAGGGCGTAATAGAGGCAATATCAGGATATATGGGTGGAAAATTGAATAATCCAACCTATGAAGATGTAAAAAACGGACATACAGGATATTTGGAAACAGTAAAAATCATATATGACCCTAACATTATTTCATATGAAGTATTGAGTAAATACTTCTTTGAAATACACGATCCAACACAGGAAAACGGACAAGGACCTGATATTGGCAGCCAGTATATTTCTGCAATTTTTTACAATGATGAAGAGGAAAAAAAGACTGCTGAAAGATTAAAACATATCTTGAAAAATAAAGGGTATAATGTAGTTACCAAGCTAATTCCCGCCACCAAATTTTGGAAAGCAGAAATTCATCATCAAAACTATTATTCAAAACACCACAAAACACCATATTGCCGTATATATCAAAAAAAGTTTTAGGTTTTTAAAATTTCTAAATTAATCCGGCTTCTTTATGTTTAGTTAAAATTTCGTCTGCTAATTTATCAAGTGCCTGAAAATTTGCTCTTTTAGGGTAGCCTTTTATTAATACCGGTTCTATTAGTTCCACTTTTAAATTTGGAATGGTATTTTTAATTATGTCCACTGTCCTGCCACCCCAGTTGAATGAGCCAATAACAGAGGCATATTTCAATTTCGGCCTTAAAGCATTTGCAAGATAAGCCGCATAAACTGCCATGGGATGAGGACCTGCAAGAACTGTGGGGGTTGCAAGGACTAATGTTGCCGCATCCACCAGCGCCATTGCCAATTGACCTATATCAACCGTTGCAAGATCAAATCTTTTTACCGTAATGCCTCTATCTATCAAGGCATTTACAAGATGATCCACCATTTTAGCAGTACTTCCATGCATGGAAATATAGGGAATAACGACCTCATTTTTAACTTTGCCAGATACCCAATCCTTGTATGCATCTATGATCATGCTTGGTTTATCATACATTAATCCGTGGCTCGGTGCAATAATATCAATATCATATTGTTCTATCTTTTCAATATTCTTTGAAACAATACCTCTGAAAGGCATCATTATCTCTGCATAGTATCGTTTTGCATCGGAAATGATCTTTGCTTCATCCTTTACAAAAAAATCACTTGATGCAATATGTGAACCGAAGAAATCACATGAAAATAATATCTTATCTTCCTTTAAATAGGTTACCATGGTCTCAGGCCAATGAACCCAAGGGGTATATATAAATTCCAATGTTTTATCACCTAAGGAAATATTCTCCCTATCCTCAATGGTTTTAACCTTATCCTCCGTAACAAGACCAAAATCCACAAGGAATGTCTTACATTTAGGCGTACACACAACGGTAGCTTCCGGATATTTTTCCAAAACGAATGGAATGGAACCCGAATGGTCTTGCTCTGCATGATTTGCAATAATATAATCGATCTTTTCTACCTTCAATTTTTCTAAATTTTCAAAAAGTATATCTTTTTTTGCGGGATCTACCGTATCTATTAAAACGGTCTTCTCGCTTCCCTTAATAATATAAGCATTATAACTTGTACCATCCGGTAATGGGATCAAATTATCAAAGATCTTTCTGTCCCAATCAATTACACCTACAAAATGAACATTTTCCTTTATTTTTTTCACACTCATACAAACTCCTATCAATAATGTTTATTATACCATAAAAATTAAATATTGCAAAAACAAAGCCGTACTATGTACTAAATTGTTAGTATTAAGTGAATAACATCCTTCAATACAATTTCAGATGCAATAACTCAGAAGCCGAATCAAGTGAAAATTAAAGAATTAAAGAAAATATAAATACTATATCCCCGTGTCAAGCACGATAATAACAGGATTAGTTGATGCCTCTGTGGTTATTCCATTTTTTCTTTTCTTTTAATTGTCAATACTTTCGATCTTTCCCTTGTTCATATGAACCACCCTATTACAAAGTTCATCTATGAGTTCAAGATCATGTGAAGCAATGATTATGGTCTTATCCTTAAAGGTCTTGAGAAGATTTATTAGATCTCTTCTGCCCTGGGGATCAAGTGAACTCGTGGGTTCATCCAGAACAAGGACCTTCGGGTCCATTGACAGCACCGTGGCAATTGCTATCCTCTTCTTTTCACCTATACTCAAATTTTGAGGGAATCTTTTTTCAAATCCCTCCATATCCACCTGCTTCAAAGCAGTCTTAACAGCATTATCCACCTTTTCATCATCCCATCCAAGATTTTTCGGCCCATAGGCAATATCATCATAAACAGAAAGAGAAAAAAGTTGATAATCAGCATTTTGAAAGATCAAGCCAACATTTTTTCTAATAAATCTGATGTTTTTCTTATTTACCTCTTTGTTAAATATCTTTACTTTTTTGTTCATCGCAATTATGCCATTTAAATGAAGTAGTAGGGTTGTTTTCCCTGAACCATTCGGACCCATAAACCCAACTTTTTCACCTGCTTTAATGGAAAATCCTATATCTACGACCCCATTTTTACTGTTCGGATAATAATAATTCAGTCCTTCTACTTCAATTGCTTTTACCACAAATTCCCCCATAACCTTATCAAAATAATGATTACTAAGCATAAAATAAAGATAATAACTTCAAATAAAGTTATCTTTTTCAAATTTCTTTCCCTTACCATTCCATTCCCAAGGCGTGCTTCCATCGCATTATATACTCTTTCTCCAGCATCCAATGTTTTTAAGAATAGTACACCTATTATATGACCAAATGTCCTAAGTTCTTTTGGAGAGCTCTTACCCACGAATCTTGAATTCCTGCCCTGTATAAGTTTTTGTCCTTCGCTGAACAAAAGGGAGAAATAGCGCATCATAAGAGAAAGAATTGAAATAATAAAATCAGGGAGACCCAATTTGTGAAATGTTGATACAATTTCCTCTGTTTCTGTTATTGTGGAGAAAAATATAATTAGCATTACAGAATAAATAGCTTTTATAATAACATTCAAGGATATTAACAATCCCCTTTTGCTTAATGTTAAAAAGAACATTTTAATAATTTCATCATTTGCATATTTATGAAATGGCAAAGAAATAATAAGTACCAGAGTAAAACTTCCAATGACCAAAAGCCGTTTAAGAAGAAACGACAACTTTATTTTCCCTAAGATCATTAAGAATATTATAAGTATACC
>JAGGYO010000234.1 GCA_021162505.1 bacterium | reverse complement strand
TAAGGCAAATTAAATACGAGCCCCTCCATGTCACCCTGAATTTATTTCAGGGTCTACAAGATTCCGGATCAAGTCCGGAATGACCCGGCAAATGATCAGTATGCACAGATCTCCTGTCACCCTGAACTTGTTTCAGGGTCTCGGATGCCGAAGCAACGTAGCATTTCGCACACCGCAAAAAGTGATTATAATATGAATTTATTTAATCGTCTACTGTATGTTTTCCATTTCGGCAAATATTTATCCAACATTTTTTTGAATCTTTTATTATGTTTTCTTTCCAATAAATGAACAAGTTCGTGAACTATTACATATTCCAGATATTCTCCTGGTTTTTTTATAAGTTCAAGATTAATCCAAATCCTTTTGGCATTAGGGTTACAAGTTCCCCATTTGGTTTTCATCTTTCTTATTCTAAATTCATTTACTTTAACCCCAATGATATTCTCCCACTTTGGCACTAAAATTTCCAATTCTTTTCTTAATTCCTTTCTTAACCATTTCTCATAATAATTTTGTCGTTGTTGGAGAGTGTAAAATTTAGGCACATAGAAATAGATGTATTTTTTATTTCGTATTTCGATCTTAGGTTTATTGGCATAATTGATTTTTAGAATGTACCTCCTCCCCTTAAAATAGTGACTTTCTCCCGATACATATTCTCTTTTTGTTTGTCTTTCTTGTTCTTGAAATGATTTAATATGCTTCTTGATCCAATTGTATTTCTTAATTACAAAAAGTTTAATAGCATCATCTGAAACATTTCCAGGTACAGAAACCCTTACCGTTCCATCTGGAGGTAAAACGCTTAAATGAAAATTCTTGATATCTTTCTTAAAAACCAAAACATCAAGACCTTTGATGTTAATTATTTTTCTCTCCATATATTAATACTCATCTTGTTTCTTAACAATTTCAAATAATTTTTCCACTAAATCATCATTATTTAAAGTAGAATAAGTTTCTCTTGCTTCTACTACGATATTCTCTTTCATCCGAGGATTCTCCCAATGTTCTTCTATTGTTTTTGCTATAGCATTCCTAACCTGCCTTTCTTTTATTATATTTCCTCTCCAGTTATCCCTTTTCGTTTTTCTTATTGCTTCGTCAATCTTATTAGCAAGCTCTTCTCTATTATCAATGCCCATCACATTCAAATTATCGTAAATAGCTTTCTTTGCCATACTATTTTTAATACTGTGCGGATACGGACTCTCTGTACTTTCTCTATTTATAAGGTTCTTTGTTAATTTTTCGATTTCTTTAAGATAGTTTTTATAATCAATAACCTCTTCTTTCCTTTTCTTTATCAAATCGTTGAGAATCCTGGATATTTTATCATAGTAAGCAGGATTAACTTCTCTTTTATCAATGATTAATCTTCTGATGTTGTTTTCTATGGTCTCTGCCAATACCTCTTTATCTTTCCCAATCGATTCGGGTAATATTTCTATTGCCTCTTGCAACCCTTTAATCGTTATAATTTCAAGCAACGATGTATCTTCAAGAGACGCTATAACTTTACTTTCATCCGCTTGAATATACGAATCTATAAGGTATCTCATTGCCGGATCAAACCTTTTCAAATCTAAATAATCGCCACTCATTAACTTTAGTTCATCTCGAATTGCAGTATAATGTTGGATTTTCTTTTTTATTTCTTCTTGTTCCCTTTCGGAATATCCCGCTTCATCCAGTTCATTGGCTATGTTTGTATATGCTCTCACTAAAGAAGATACTGTTTTATAGAATTCAAGCCTGAGTTGCTGTTTATCTTCCGAGTCATCACCTATAAAATAATTCTTATATTCATTTAAGCCCTTAGGATGCTCTACACCTTCTGTTAAAAGTTCAAGTTTTTCAATATCTTCATCAAGCTTTTTCTTTGCATCGGCGAGTCTATCCTTCAACAATCCTTTTACATCTTCTTTGTCGAATTGTGCAAAAGCCCCCGAAGTATAATCTTTAACAGCCTGCTCCATGCTGTTAAACAAGTCTCTGTAGTCCTCTATGTAACCAAAATCCTTATCAAATTCATCACCCTTATCTTTATCATCCAAACGATTAACCCTGCAAATTGCCTGAAACAAGCCGTGATCTTTCATAGGTTTATCTATAAAGAGATAGGTAGCGCTTGGAGCATCGAAACCGGTAAGAAGTTTATCAACCACAATTAACAATTTCATCTGCCCCGGTTCTTTAACAAATTTCTTTTTCACATTTTTTTCAAATTTATCAATCCAGTAATCTCTTACAGCTTCCTCTTCGGATATATCAAAGTAATCAGCAATCATTTTTCTGTAAACTTCATATTTTTTAATGTTTTCAGCCTCGCCTTCTTCACCTGTCTCCTCGCCTTTTATAGTAGCAATACCCGGAATATAAGATGTTACAACGGCAACCTTATCAAATCCTCTTAATTTAAAAATCTCGTAGTATTTACATGCTTCATAAATACTCCCGGCAACAAGCATAGCATTGCCTCTTCCTGAGGCAAGACGAGGTTTTGTCTCAAAATCGAAAATAATGTCGGCAACAATCTTTTCCATTCTTTCTCTGGAGCTATAGAGTTTCTTTAGAGTGCCCCATCTCTGCTTTAACTGTGCTTTGCCAATATCGGATAGACCTTTTGTTTTAACCTCAAACCATTTATCTATTTTTTCTTCCGAAACTACCTTTATATCAACATCTCTCGCCTCATATCTCAAATCAAGTATAACGCCGTCATTCACACCCTCGTCAAATTTGTAGGTATGGATATATTTGCCAAAAGTTTCCAGGGTTGTCGGTTTGTCCTTTTTTAATAGCGGAGTCCCTGTAAATCCTATAAAAATCGCTCCGGGTAAAATCTCCTTCATTGCTTTGTGAAGTTTTCCGGATTGGGTTCTGTGGCATTCATCCACAAAAACAAATATATTTCCTTTCGGCTCAAAATCCGTCGGCAGTACATTTTTTAACTCATCTATATAGTTCTCATAACCCTGTTCTGTAGATTCAAATCTGCCAAATTTGTGTATTAATGAACACATTAGATTCTCTTCTTTCTTGTTTAGTTGCCCTATCAAATCTCTGGCTGATTCTTTTCTATTAATTTCTTCTCCCACTCCTTTGAAGACTCTCTCAATTTGTTCATCAAGTTCTATTCTATCAGTGATAATTAGAACGCGACTGTCCGTAATATTTTCAATAATCCATTTTGCAAGCCACACCATTATGAGGGATTTCCCACTGCCTTGAGTGTGCCAGATTATACCCCCTTCTCTTTTCTTCAGACTCTCTTGTGCAGATTTAACTGCAAAATATTGGTTGTGTCTCGCCACTTTTTTAACTCCTGCATCAAAGATGATAAAATCATGGATTATTTCGAGTAATTTTTGTTTATTCAGTAACCTGTAAATATCGCAATCCAGTATGTTGTCCGCCTTCTCGCATCTTTCCCTTAACAGTGTCCTTGGTATGGGAAGTTTTTTGTTATGGTCATATTCGGGATTTTCTTCTTTCCATTCCGAATAGTATCTTTCCGGCGTTTCTATGGTGCCGTATCTTAATCCTTGTGTATCGTTCCCTGCCATAACAATTTGAATAGTGGTAAAGAAATCCTGAATAAATTCCTTTTTCTGGTTGTCCAGATTCTGCCTTATTCCTTCACTTATTGATACACTTGACCGCTTTAATTCCAAAACCCCAACGGCAATACCGTTTATATAAATAACAATATCCGGTCTTTTGTTGTGTTTGCCTACAATAGTTACTTCCTCGGCAATGGCAAAGTGGTTATTCCCCGGATTTTTCCAATCAATGAAATGCACATGAATAGACTGTTCCGAAGGACCTGGCTTTACGTCAACACCGTAACGTAGAAACTGATATACTTCTTTATTTTTATCATAAAGACTTTTATGTTGGTGTGTTGCAGCTTTATTTAATCTATCTATGGCTTTTTTGATTATCTCATCCTGATAACCCTGTTCTTTCAGATAAGAGGTTAAATACTTCTGCTCAATATTGGAATTTCCTTCTATTGTCTCCCAGTTTCCAAGATAATCGTATCCGAGGACATCCTGGAAAAACTGAATTACTCTGTTTTGAGTTTGCCTTTCTGGTTGATTTATATTATTCATTTGACTTAACCCCAATAC
>JAGGYO010000138.1 GCA_021162505.1 bacterium | reverse complement strand
CCTTAAATAATCCTACTCAGGTTACTGAATTTAATTACAATGATGAAAAAATAATTGGCATTGTTGATAGAAACAATAATCGGGTTGTATTTATTAAGGATACAGATAATTTAAATGACGAGAGTGTAATTGCGGATAAAATAAAGACCTACCCTAATCCCGCAAAGGAAAAAATTGTATTTTTCGAACTTCCAATTGGTGGAACATTGAATATTTATAATCTAAGCGGTATTCTTGTGAGGTCAATAAAGATTGATAATAGCACAAAGGAGTGGTATTTGAAAAATAGTGCAAAAAAGTTTGTTTCATCAGGTGTTTATTTTTATTCTGTGATTGATACAAATAACAAGCCCATTAAAACAGGGAAGATAGTTGTAATAAAATAGTTGTGAGTTCTTTCTCCGCCTCCGTCATTCCGTATCCCCATTTTCATGAGGACAGGCCCGATACGGAATCCATTTTTAGACTTTCGAAAAATGAGATTCGTACGCTTTATTCGGAGTCAGGCACCTCAGCCGAAAATAATTGAGAGTTGAAAAATAGTATGCAGTACTAAGTATTTAGTTTCTCCACTTAGTACCATTCTTTTGAACCTTTGAACCAAGAATTTATTAACCACGGAGCACTGAAAGCAATTGACAATGGAGATGAACCAAAATTGACATTGAAAAATGAATAATTAAAGAAAAATGGAATAACCAAGGAGCAGGCAGAACACACTGAGAACAAAGAAAAATGAGGAATAAAGAAAAGGTTAGAGACGTGAAAGAAGTTTTGAGTGTTGAGTTATGAGTTTTGAGTTTTAAGAAAAAAATAAAAAGCAATATAATACCAAATACTTTCACCGCAGAGACGCCTGTCTGCGTGCGTACACGCACAGGCAGGCAGAAATCGCAGAGCACACTAAACTTATTTGATCCTATTTTGTAACCTTTTTTAAAAAAATAAGTTATAATTATTAAACGGAGGTAGAGATATGAAAAAGACACTACTGTTCTTGGTTGCTTTGTTGTTTTTAGGATCAATTGGTTTTGCTGAGAAACCCGCTATGTCAGGCCGCGGTGATAATGACCAAATGATGATGCATAAAAGGATGATACAAAATGGGATGAGACCGGGCGAACGATTAAAAGCAAGGTTAAAAGAGGAACTTAAACTTACTGATGCTCAGATCGAAAAGCTTGGAAACTTTAAAGATGATATGCTGCTTGCCGGTAAAAAGCTCGGTTTAAAGATCCAAAAACTAAATATTTCCATTGAAGAGGAAATGTTGAACGATGCTATAAATTATAACAAGATCAAACAACTTCTTAAAAAGATCAATGATCTTGAGTATCAAAAGAAATTATTAAGGCTCACCTACTTGCAAAAAGTTCAAAAACTTTTAAGTAAAGAGCAATTTAAAAAATTTAGAGCTATGTTTTTTAAAATGAGAGATGCCGGCAAAAAAATAATGAAGAAAAGAATGGAGAAAATACGAAAATAATTATAACAATTCAATGATCGATATATTTCATTTAAAGGGGCGGCAAACGCCCCTTTCTCTTTATAAAAAACTTTTTGCTCAATATGGTCCGCAATTTTGGTGGCCTGCTGATTCAAAATTTGAGATCATTATTGGAGCTTTATTAACACAGAACACCAATTGGAAAAATGTTGAAAAAGCAATAGGTAATTTAAGGAAAAAACATTTACTTGAACCTCAGAAAATACTTGACCTTGATATGGAGAAATTAAAGGAATTAATAAAACCCTCGGGCTTTTTTAACCAGAAAGCAGAGAGATTAAAACTTCTCATTGAATTCTTTGAAGGAGAAGGATGTGATAACTTTAAAAAGTGTAAGATCATTTATCATGAGAGTTTCAGGAAAAAATTATTAAAAGTAAATGGAATCGGTCCCGAGACCTGTGATTCGATCCTATTATATGCATTCAATGTTCCAATTTTTGTCATTGATACATATACAAAAAGATTTGTTAAATACTATCATCTACCTGCAAATGATCTAAAATACACAACATTGCAAGATTATTTTCATAAAAATCTACCGAAGGATACAAAATTATTCAATGAATACCATGCTTTGATCGTTAGATGGGGAAAAGAGAAACAATTAAGAATTGACAGTTAAACCACTTTTGACATTCGACTTTGGACCTTTGACTGTTTTAAAGAGTCGGAAGTTCGGGGATTAAAATACATTAAATCTTTGAACCCCATTAGAAATATGATTTTTAACAGGGGTGAACAAGAATTTAACTTTTAATGCAAAAAAAGAGAAATACCGAATTGAATTCTATGAATGAAATATCCTGCTAAATTATTTTCATCTTTTACATTTCTATTAGGTTTAAAACCGGAAAGCATAAAATTATACTCAAAAAAGAATTGCATTGATTTGGTTAAATTAAATCTGAATCCTAATAACATTGGAATATCAAAACCAATAGTTGTTCCTTTTGAAGGCGCACTGAAACTATCGGATTCTGTATATCCCATTATATAAGGAGCTTCCCACGAATTGAATGTAAAACCTATGCCAAAACCCAAATAAGAATGAATTCTTTGTTGATAAAAAAGGGTCCACAAATAATAAATATCCATTCCCATAATATTAGATACAAAATAATCATCACTATGAAAAGTGAATGAACCGGTTTTCTCATTATTGATCCACCAACTATCTGTGGTCTGGGGGATTATATTTGCTTTAAGGTAAAAAAAATCAAGAGCGAATCCTTTCCCTGGTTTATTTGGATGTTTTCTAGATGGGAAAAATCCGCCTAATTTAAAGGTAATAGGTACTTTTATCGCTACCTTTGCCGTTGCCCAATTGATGGAAGAAAATGTAGCAGGAATATCTCCTGAAATACCAAATTCTCCTGCTGTCATCTCAGGGTCTGATCTGATAAATTGTAATTGCATATTGCCGAAGCCAAATGCATACGAAAGATCGAAGAATCCATAACCCATATAACCGCCGGGAATTTTTCTCACTGGCTTTCTCTGTCCTATAGGTTTTCTAATAAGTTGAGGATTACTCACAATAGGAGTGTTCTTTTCTTCAATACCTGCAAAAGATTTTGCAATGCTGCGAATTGCTCTGAGGAGCTCTTCTTCCTTTACAACATCTCTTGATTGTGCTTTATCAATTTTTCCAGTTTCGACATCGATCATTTTAATATTGATTATTAAAACCGTCCCGATCTTTCCAATGGTTCCGAGGATCACTTTATTTACTCCTAATATCTTTCCCACTTGAATAATACATTCCTGACTGGTACAACCCGACAGCTGTAAATTCTGTTCTTTCAGAACCTCTGTCATATTCTCTCTTGTTACAATCGTAAATTTTTGTGTATTAACGAGCTCTGTCCTTAAATAATCGGAAATAATGGATGCAACATTCTGCGAGACTCCTTCTTTAGCTGTAATTTCCATTACCGCAGCTGTGATGGTCCCATCGACTGCGTATAAATTGGAAATCAGTAAAGGTAGAATACAAATGTAAAAAATTACGGTAAAAAGTCTTTTCATAAAGACCTCCTTTATAAATTATAATAAATTTTATACAAAAAGTCAATAATAATGGAAAATATTTGGTGAATAAAGCCAATCTTTCACCTTGAATAAATATTATAATAAAAATATTGTCTCTATAAAATTATGAGAATTCTTATTTTTTGTGTAAAATAGTATATAATGATAATTGAAATCTTTGTACTGATCATTCTTATTATATTTTCATTCACATTTTCGGGAAGTGAGACCGCTTTGTTCTCTATTAAATCTCACCAATTGGCAGATCTGAAAAAAACCGATAAAAAGCTTCACGATTGTGTAAATGGTTTTCTAAAGAACACCTCAAAAACGCTTCTTATAATTTTAATAAGCAATACACTTGTGAATCTTTTAGCCACCTCCTTATCATTGAAGATATTCCAAAGCTTAAATATAAAACATTTCGAATTGTGGAATTTTTTGATAATGTCTTTTATCATCATCCTGTTTGGGGAAATATTTCCCAAAACACTGGCTTTGGAAAAAAATATTTCCTTTTTCAAGAGTACAAATCTGATTTTGAAAATATTTGCAGTTATTATATATCCTATTATTTTCATTATTAATGGTATTGATATTTTTTTCATGTCCATAATAAATAAAAAATTTCAACCAAGTGCTCAAAATCTTTCCAAAGAAGAACTTTTTGCTCTTCTTTATAAAAGTAATGAAATGAGAAATATTTCAAAGGATGAGAATATAATTTATAAAAATTTTATCAGACTACTTGACAGAGATATGAAATCACTTGTTATTTATCGAGGCGATATTATTGGTATAGATATTAATGATAAAGATAGCATTATAAAAGAAGTTTTGAAGGGATATAAGAAAAGATATATTTCGGTTT
>JAGGYO010000067.1 GCA_021162505.1 bacterium | reverse complement strand
TCCAGAAGAGAAGGCTTTTGGTAAAACCGGGTATTACCGGTTGGGCTCAGGTAAATGGAAGAAATATGCTAACCTGGCCTGAGAGAATAAAATTAGATGTATGGTATGTGGAACACCGGAGTTTATGGTTGGATATAAAAATTCTATTCAAAACTTTTTGGGTTGTTATAAAAGGAGAAGGGGTATATACTAAAAGAAAAAAAACAGATGGAATTGCAAAATATGGATAATAGGAGCGAAGTATGAACGTTCTTTTTACATCTTCTGGTAGGAGAGTAGAGTTAATAAATATTTTTAAGATTGAAGGTTTTAAAACATTTGCAGCGGATTCAGATCCCACTGCACCTTCACTATATGTTGTAAGTAAAGGTTTTATTGTACCTCGTGTAGTAGATAGTCCCCTAAAGTATGTGGAAACGCTATTAAGTATATGTAAAAAAGAAAGTATTGATATTGTTATACCTTTAATTGACCCTGAACTTGTTATACTTGCAAGAGCAAAAGATGAATTTTTAGATATTGGAACAACAATTCTATTGTCTTCTTATTCTTCTGTTGAAATTTCAGCAGATAAATATAAAACATATAATTTTTATAAGAAAACCGGATTACTTGCTCCGAAAACTATAAATTTAGATGATAGAGAACAGCTAAGAAAAGAAATCAAAGAAAATTTCTTCCCTGCAATATTAAAACCAAAATATGGTTCTGCAGGTAAAGGTATTCTAGAATGTAGAAACCTCCATTATTTTAATTTCTTTTCTTCGCATAAAAACTGTAGCAATTATATTTTACAAAAGTATGTTTCAGGAGAAGAGATTACAATAGATATATTCGGTGATGGGACTGGACATCTTATATCTGCTGTACAAAGAAAACGGCTTAAAGTCAGAGGTGGAGAAGTAGAAAGGGGGATTACTGTGAAATATCCCAAACTATTTGAAGATGCATTAAAATTTGCTAAGGAGTTTAAACCATTTGGTCCTGTAAATATCCAGTGTTTTTATGATAAAGGCACTAATAACGGACTTTACACAGAAATTAATGCAAGATTTGGTGGCGGTTTTCCTTTGTCTTATCATGCGGGTGCCAATTTTCCAAAGTATATAAAATCGATTTTATCCGGCAAAATATTGGATTCCATGGTTTCTGATGATTATAAAGAGGGATTGGTCATGTCACGATTTGATAATGCTGTTTACAAATACAAAGAGGAGTTACTGAATCTTGATAAAAATTTTATTTGATTTGGATGATACTCTATATCCTGAAAAACAATATATATACCAGGGATTTTGGGCCGTTGCCCAATATTTCCAAAGTAAATATAGATTGGAAGCTACCAAAGTTTATTTGGAACTTGTTTTTATATTTAAGAAACAAAGTAAAAGGGTTTTTGACGATTTTTTGAAAGAAAATAATATTGATGAAGATCCACTCTACATCGTAAATATTTATAGAAGCGCAAAAAGAAATTTGTCGTTATATTCTGATGTTCTTGAAAACTTAAAATTTCAAAAAAAAATAGGCAATAAATTGATTCTGGTAACCAATGGACATTCAGAGGTACAAAAGGGAAAAATCAGAAATTTGAAACTTGCAGAATATTTTGATGATATATTTATATTGGATAATTTTGGAAAGGAGTATTGGAAACCTTCTGTTCTTATTTTTGATAATATATATGATAAGTATAAAGGAGATTTAGCTGATTATATTTTCGTTGGAAATGGACAAGAAGATTTAGAATTTGCTAAAAAAATTGGTATACGATTTATATTTGTTGATAGGGAAAATAGCGTAAGAAAAGCAGAAATTGAAAATGAGCAAGAAATTTATATTGTGAGAAATTTGGAAGAACTTATAAAGGGATTGAGATACAAATAAAATAAAGATGCCTATGTTTCATAGAAAATGTTCATAAAATCCACTAAATTAATAATTAAAGCAGAAGTATAAAAGATAAATGGAATTATTAAGAATGAATAGTTTTAAAGGAAATTAATTTTAATTCTGTTTCTGTTGACCATCATAATGTAATTGGAGATTTTGTTCATATTGCACCGGGTGCTCATACCGGCGGTAATGTCATTGTGGAAGAAGGAGCTTTTGTTGGATTGGGTTGTTCTATTATCCCCGGCAAAGAAATCGGTAAATGGGCAGTTGTTGGAGCCGGAGCAGCAGTGATATCCAATGTGCCGGATTATTCGGTTTCTGTTGGAGTGCCAGCAAAGGTAATCAAGAGGCAAGTCAAATATTAAAAACAGAAAAATGTGAATTAAGACACCTCCCCGATTGTTTTTATTGAAAATATAAGAATTACAGCAGTGAAATGTCGCAATATATACTGTTATTGTCAACCATATTGTCAACCTATATAAAATTTAATTGTCAATATATAATCATCCCTTATCGATATGTTTGATTATTTTTTCAATTTCGGGAGTAATATTTATCATTTGTAAATCTATGTCGGGATGTTCCGCTTTAAAAACTCTAAATATTTCATCGGCGAACCCTTGTCCAATTATTTCTACGCCTTTAAAATCAAATATAATCTCTTTAAATTTTTCGAGACCTACAATTAATCGTTTCGCTTCTGAACGTGAAATATATTCTTTTTGTAGTAATTCAATATGAACCTTTGTTCGCTCAAATTTATAATTGAACTTTTCCGGAGCAAATTCGCTAAAAAAATCTTCTATCTTTTTATTGCTAAATCTTTTTATGGAAAAATAGATTTCAGTTCCTTTAAGGTATCTTTTACGACTGAAAAATACATCTTTTTTTATATTATCAAATATCAAAATCAGATTATGCGATCGTATTTTCATTATATCACATGATTTGGAAGTAAAGAAGATGCCTTCGCCCGTGTGTTTTTCCCTCTTTGTGGTTCTTTTCCCTTTCGATAATTCTATTAATGATTCGCTTTCATCATTTAATGAAAATTTAGAAGCAATGGAGTGAAAAATGCCTATTCCGAAATCCCTTATTAAGAATGATACATTATAGTCGTTCAATTCAACATTTATACTACATTTATCTGAGCGTGAATGCTCTATTGCATTATTTAAAATCTCCGTGAAAGCATAATGGAAAATTTCAAATACATTACGTATTAAATTTTTCCTTATATTTAGCAAGAGTTTTATTTCATTAAATACTTTATCTTCGGAGGTTGAATCCAATTTTACAAGTTTTTTGACTTTAAGCGGTGTTTTATTATGTCCATTCGAAATAAAATACTTTGCATTTCTTGTCGACCCTGTTTTCCTTATAATGCCGGATTCAATAAGACTTTTTAAATGCTTATTTACAGCTTGCTTCGATATTCCGAGAATGTTTGCAATGTCTGTTCCCGATAATTTTTTCTTTTCTTTGAGAAGCCGAATAATTCTATCTTTTGTTTTCATCAATTTTATTATACAATTGTCAACCATATTGTCAACCCATATAAATTTTAATTGTCAACATAATTGCTTTGGTCTCATTCCGGGCTTGATCCGGAATCTCATAGACACTGAAACGATACTGGAATAAATTCAGCACAGGTCCCAGGG
>JAGGYO010000242.1 GCA_021162505.1 bacterium | reverse complement strand
GTTTTATACTACCATTGTGGTAATAGAAATTGCTATAAGAAAAAGTTTCTTTTATCATTTCAGGTTTAAAAGAACTATTTAAAAAATATAAAGAGCCTTTCATCCCGAATAATAGTTTTTCTTTATCCATATAGGAAAAATCTATATAAAAAGGTAGGGACAACTTTGACAATAGATTCCCCTCATTACCTATCCCCAGTATAAAATTTACACCTACCACGGTATAACCGTCATCCTTAATATAAATATTTCGGAATCCCATATTTTCAAGATCCTTCAACCCCATTATTTTATCATTAAAATAAATGTTTCTTTGGGAGAGAAAAATATTTTTTTGTATTAAACCATCGAAATATTCGCCGGAAAGATGGGATGTTATAAAAAAAATAAATAATAAAAATAGCGGACTTTTTTTTATTTTACTGCAATACAAGTTACTGTTCTTGTAATTCCCTCGACCATTCTGATCTTATTAATGAGAAGGTCTGTCATTTTCTCCATATTGGGCTCTTGGATAAAAACGATCAAATCATGTAAACCGGTTACAATATGAGCATTTGAGATTTCGGGTAATTTATTCAATGTCTCTAATACCTGCTCATCTCTTGTCCCATCTGTGTTAATTAGCAAATAAGCTCCTATCATATTTTCCTCCTATGCCTTTACAACGCGGTTCTTTCCGGTTTTTTTGGCTTTATATAATGCAATATCAACATTCTCAACGATCTCTTCAAAAGTAGAACCATCCTTTGGAAAAGAATCAACACCCACACTTATTGTAAAATGTATCTCTTCCTTGGTCTCCTCTTTCACAACTAATGTTTCGGCTGCGGTTTCCTGTATCCTTTTTGCTGTTTTATACGCGTCGTTCTTAGTTGTTTCAGGCATAATAATAGTAAATTCTTCACCACCGTATCGGGCTACAATATCAGTATCTCTTACTTTCTTTTTCATGATCTCCGCAAGTACTCTAAGAACATGATCCCCCGTCCTATGGCCATAAGTATCATTTACCTTTTTGAAATCATCTATATCTATCATCAATAAACTGAAAGTATGACCGTATCGTTGTGCCCTCTTTATTTCTTTATAAAGATTATCTTTGAACACCCTGTAATTCATTAGTTGTGTCATTCCATCTGTACTGGCGAGAATTGATGTTTCATGCAGAAGTTCCCTATTCTTCAAGGCGATGGCTAATTGTCCGGTTATCAATGTTAAAAGATTTTGATCATCCATGGTCAAACCACCAATACGATCAGAAGAAATATCCAAAACGCCCAAGATCTCCTCTTTAACATCTTTCCCCGCAATTGTCGTGAATTTTATGGGAATAGCTAATTCGCTTTTAACATTTTCAATACCTGCGATATAACGCGGTTCTTTGGTAACATCTGTAACCAATTGGGGTATCCCCCACTTGGCGACCCAACCGGTCAAACCGTCATATCCAATCCTTATCTTCAAATTCTTTATCAATTTTTGTGAATATCCGATATTGGACTTAACATATAATGAATCGTCCTCTATGAGAAGAACAGCAACATTTAAATAATTTAGTGTTGAGGAAATGATCTCCACGACCTTATCTAAAAAATTAGCTTCCTGACTTAATTTGGTAATGACCGCATTTATAGTATAGACCATTTTCAATTTTGAATTTACCTGATTTACCTTCTCAAAATCCTGCATATTCTGCATAGCAAATGATGCCGTATTAATGAAAAGTACCAATTCTTTTAACGACTCCTCATTGGGGATAAGCCTTTCTTTGGGTTTATCCACCGTAAAATATCCCAGAATGCTTTTGTCCCTGCCAAAAATCGGAAAGAGTAAAATATCATCTGGGGACCATTCCCCCTCTTTTGAATGCTGGAGCTCTTCCTCTTCTTCAAAAGACAGAACATATTTATCATCCATGATCTTATTTACATAATCACCCGGGATATAGTATCCACCATGTATCTTGAATTCATTTTTTAATAATATGTCCAAATTACTTTTTTGGAGCTTTTGATTTTTTACTTTTTCCCAATCTTCATCGGTTAATCCCGAATGTACGGCACGGTAAAATACATTTTCTTGTTTATCATAGAGTGAAAGCAAAACCACTCCGCAATCCAGCACATTCCTAATCCCTTCAACAAGATATTGGAGGACCTTATCAAGATTTTTTGCTGCAACGATCTCTGAAACAATAAGATTCAAATAGGTCAATTGCTGGTTTTTCCTTTTTAGTCCATTAACATCTTTATCAAATTTGTACATATTCTCTATCTTTTTTTCATTCAACATCAAGGGCTTTAATAGAAATGAAACAAGCCAGGGTACAAATGAAATGGATAAAATATAGGAAACAAAATAGAGAAAATAATTCTCTTGTGATATATTGAATATCATCTCAGGATTTACTGTGTTAGCCGTAAATTGAATAAAAACAATGATAAAAAAGATAAGGATCAGTATCATGGAATATATCAATTTGAAAAGAATGCCGGTGGCAACAAGTTCTAAAAATATTATTACCAAAAACGGAGTAAAAAGGTTTCCAATTCTTGGCAAAATAATTGCAAAAATAGTTACCTCGGAAAAGATCAAAATAAGATTAAATAATTTACCTAACTTTAAGGAATCTAAGGAGGCATCTTTTCTTCTCATGATAAAATAAAAAATAGTACTCATTGAGGTGGATGTAAAAAGTATTATGCCAATAGATAATAAAGGTAGTCCTTTGATCACTTTTCCGTATTTTAAAATAAGTACCGATATAAATATCATTGGTTCTATAAATAAACGAACCACTAAATTTTTTATATAGGCAAAGAATAAAGTTCTATTAATGAGGTTTAGATCATTGGTGTCCAAATATTATCCTTTTTTGCTCTGTCTATTGCCAATTTATAACCGGCATCTGCATGTCTCACAATACCCAAACCGGGATCATTGTTCAAAACCCGTTCTATCTTTTCATCTATATAATCTGTGCCGTCTGCAACAATTACCACTCCTGCATGAATGGAATACCCGATTCCAACTCCGCCGCCATGATGTACAGAAACCCATGTTGCACCCGATGAAGTTGAAAGTAAAGCGTTTAATATAGGCCAATCTGCAATTGCATCCGAGCCGTCCTTCATCGCCTCTGTCTCTCTATTGGGGCTTGCTACCGACCCTGTATCATGATGATCCCTACCAATAACGATGGGGGCTTTTAATTCACCTTTTCTTACCATATCGTTTATCACATGAGCCATTTTTGCTCTTTCGCCGTTTTCTAGCCAGCATATTCTTGCGGGTAAACCTTGAAATGCAACCTTTTCTTTTGCCATTTTGATCCAGGTCTTTAAATGTTCTTTTTCAGGAAATGTTCTTAATAATGCTTCATCCGTCTTATAAATATCTTCCGGATCGCCTGAAAGCGCGACCCACCTGAAAGGTCCCGATCCAATAGAGAAAAATTTCCTTATATATTTGGGTACATAGCCAATGATATCAAATGCATTTGTAAGTCCGGCTTGTTCCGCCTGTGCTCTAATATTATTGCCATAATCGAAAACTGAAGATCCTGCATCTTGGAGATCAAGCATGGCTTGAACATGCACCTTTACAGTATTATATGCTTTTTTTAAATATTCTTTGGGATCTTTTTTTCTTAATTCATCCGCTTCTTCAACCGTTAAACCGGTGGGGTAATAACCGTTCAGCATATCATGAGCAGATGTTTGATCCGTTACAATATCAGGGCTTATTTTTCGTTCAACAAGTTCTTTTAAGATATCTGCCGCATTTGCCAATAGACCTATAGAGATCGCTTTCCCCTCTTTTATAGCTTCATCTTTCATTTTCAATGCTTCATCCAATGAATCGGTCCAAGTATCAAGATATTTATCCTTTATTCTTCTCTCAATAGCCCATTTTCGGATCTCAATAATAATTGCAACACCATCGTTCATGGTAACGGCAAGCGGCTGAGCACCACCCATTTCACCAAGACCGGCACTCAGGATCCATTTACCTTTTAAGGTTCCTTTGTATTCTTCTGCAACAGCCCTTAAAGTTTCATATGTGCCTTGCAAGATACCTTGTGTACCTATATAGATCCATGAACCGGCTGTCATTTGACCATACATGGTCAATCCTTTATTCTCTAATTCTTTGAAATATTCATAAGTTGCCCACTTGGGAACAATTAAAGAATTAGCAATAAGAACACGAGGAGCCCATCTATTGGTTTTAAAAACCGCCACGGGCTTACCCGATTGGATCAATAATGTGTCGTCTTCATCCATTTTCTGCAATGTTTCAACGATCTTATTATACGATTCCCAATTTCTTGCGGCACGACCTGTGCCACCATAAACGATTAGGTTGTCGGGATCCTTAGCCACATCCGGATCAAGATTGTTCATGAGCATTCTCATTGGTGCTTCTAACTGCCAATTTTTACAGCTTAATTTTGTTCCATGAGGAGCATGAATAATGTGTTTTACCATATCTTCCTCCTATTTTTTATTATATCAAAAATTTCTTAATTTTCCAAAATATAAAAAGAGCCAAAAGTATTAAAATATTTATGAACCAAGCTGCTATGAGCGGTGATATAACACCACTTGTACCAAGTGTCAATGAAAAACGGAATACTGTTATGTAAATAGTGATAATAACAAGCCCTACTCCCAATATTCCGGCTTTATTATCACGCCTGAATTTTATACCCAGGGGAAATGTGAAAATTGGGATAAAAAAGATAAAAAATGGAAAGGCATATCTAAGATGTGCTTCCACCAGAAATTTAATGGGTTTTTTCCCTAATAATCTTAATTTTTTTATTTTATTTACCAATTCCCTTATTGAATAATTTTGTGGTTTCACCTTGGTAGTATTAAAAAGAGTGGGATCAAGGTTCAAAGACAATATCTTTTTATTGATTCTTTTTATATTCACTACGGACCCATTATTGATCTCTCTTTCAATATAATTAGAGAATTGCCATTTACCATTTCCCATGTATGTCCCACTAAAGGCATCTATTCTTTTTATTGGTTTCAAATCTTTATCAAGAACGATTATTATCGGTGATTTAATGGTCTTATTATTGGAATCATAATATTTTGAATAAAGGTAATACTTGACGCCCTTTGAGAATACGATACCCAGATCCCGTTTACCCATTTCCTTGAAATATCTTAGGTCTCCTTCGGTAAGGTCAATGTGATAGAGTCGGTAAGCAAGATATTTATATTTGGGTACGATGAAACCATAATTAATGAATGTTACTATGGTAAGAATGAAGGTAAAAACAATGATGGGCATGACAAATTTTAACGGTCTAATACCTGAAACTTCCATAATAATGATCTCGTTGTGTCTACCCAGATTTAAAAAGGACAAGAGAATGGAGAAAAACAAAATATAAGGTAATAATCTATTAAAAGAGTCGGGAAAATTATACAAATAGTAAAGAGCGATCTTTCCAATGTCAAAATTTCTTATATGGTTCATTCTTTCAATAAAATCACCTATTACAAAAACAATATAGAAAGAAAAAGTTATCAACAAAAAATATTTTAGGAATTCTTTGAAGATATACCTTTGGGTAATTTTCATATCTTTTCTAATTGTCCCAAATATAATCTATATGTCTTCTGAAGGTCCTTTGCAAAATTATTATTGTGGGTTACAAAAATGAGCGAACTTTTATATTTATTCACCATGTTCAATAAAAGTTCAAATACCTTTCCGGCATTTTCGTTATCCAGCTCTCCTGTTGGTTCATCAGCAAAAATTATTTTAGGTTTATTCATCAAAGCCCGAGCAATCGCTGCTCTTTGAAGTTCACCCCCTGATAGTTGGTTGGGATAATAATCTTTTCTTTCAAAAATGCCAACATCTGATAATAACTTTTCAGCATACCCATTGTTTTGCCTATTTGTTTTAATAAAATAAGGCAGCATCACATTTTCGATAACTGTCAATTCGGATATAAGATAGTGAAATTGGAATATAAAACCAAAATGAGCATTCCTCAAATTAGAAAGTTTTTCATCCGACATTTTGTTCATTTCCTTTTCTTCGTAAAAGATCTTTCCCTTTGTGGGTGAATCCAAGCTGCCAAGGATATGTAAAAGCGTAGATTTACCCGAACCGGAGACGCCAATGATACCAGTGGAACTTTGAGATACAATCTCCAGATCCAAACCCCGCAGTACCTTAAGTTCGCCCTCGGCAGGTAATGGAAAATATTTATGCAAGTTCTCACATTTCA
The DNA here is from genome assembly GCA_021162505.1 of bacterium. Lineage (GTDB taxonomy): Bacteria > AUK180 > AUK180 > AUK180 > AUK180 > AUK180. The sequence goes on along the minus strand of JAGGYO010000242.1, from coordinate 2,643 downwards.
GGATAATTTCATTCATCTTTTATTGCCTTTATAGGATCCAGTTTTGATGCCCATGCAGATGGAATAAGCGAGAATAGGATGGTTACCACCATCACACCTACAACAATGAGAATGAAATCAGGCCATACTTTAAATTGCACGGGTAATATATCAATATAATAAACAGAGCCGCCACCGGGAATTTTTACATGAAATATCTTAATTGCAGCAACAACCAGAACACCGATCACGGAACCAAGGAGCGTTCCAATCGAGCCCATATAGATACCCTGTAATAGAAATATCCTTTTTATTCCAGAGCGCTTGATGCCTAATGACCTTAATATACCCACCTCTTTTTTCTTTTCCTGTACCATCATTATAATTGTAATAATAATATTAATACCCGCAACTAAAACAATTATAAAAAGAATGAGACCCATAACAAATTTCTCAGTTCTTAGCGCCGTAAATAGATTATGGTTCATATCTATCCAATCTCTTGAAAAAAGATTTTTCGGGAGTTCTTTTGATAATTGCTTTATAACCTTCTTTGTTTCGTAAACATTTTTTACCTTTATATAAATCGCAGTAGTAGAGTTCTCCGGTTGTTCAAATAGGCGGTCGAAATTTTTTAATGTAGTATATAAAAAGCTCTTATCGTATTCGTACATTCCTGTTTTAATAATACCTTCAACAATAAGTTTCTTTGTTTTTGGAAATATAGAACCGTCAGGCATGACCTTAATCTTTGGGGATATCACCGTTATACTCTCTCCCAATGTAGCATTCAATGAAAAAGCAAGTTCTTCACCTAAGATCACACCATCATCAGAAAGATCTTCAACATGCCCAAGGACCATATATTTTTTAAATTTAATAACCTCTTCCACGGTATTTCTATCAACACCGAAAAGTATTCCCCCATTTACCGAATCACCGTTTTTTATCATTATTTCACTGGAGGATACGGGAGAAATACCTATTATCTCTTTATTATTTTTTACTTTATCTATAACTTTTTCATAATCATGAATGGGTCCGAACAAGGAACTTAAATAAATATGTGCGCGAGTACCTATAACCTTGTCTTTCAGATCACTGGAAAAGCCGTTCATAACGGAAAGAATAATGATGAGTGCGGCTACGCCCACGGTTATACCAATGACAGAGATATTGGATATAAAAGAGATATATCCTCTTTTTCCTTTTTTAAAGAATTTGTTTGCTAAAAAATTATGATATTTCATAAGAGATTATAACATTTATTAACCCATTATCAAAATTACAATGGGAACGGAGGCATGAAAAAAGTTTTGAGTGTTGAGTTGTAAAAAAAGTATGATGGGTAAATGAGTAGATGGGGAGATGAGGAGATGAGGAAATAAAGATTTAAGAAAAAAAAGCGATATAATAACCACAGCACCAAGAAAGTGCTGGATATACCACGGAGCAGGCCTGCCTGCGTGCGGACACGCACAGACAGCCAGGAAACTTGCCAGATTTGTTGATGAAGTTGTTTTCCCGTTTCCGCCTTTTCCACTGATAATTGTTTTTTTCATTTATACCTTATTATTTATTCTATCAACTAATTCTTCAACCACTTCCGTTGCTTTTCCTTTTAGAAAAATATCTGTAATACTGTTTGTGTATTTGGATTCCCGTATATTTATTTCAATAATTTTTTTCCCATTTTGTTTAGCAATAATTGGAATGGTTGACGCTGGCATAATTTCTCCCGTAGTACCGATTAAAATAAATATATCTGAAATTTCCGCTTCGCGATAAGATTTTGTTCTTGCTGGTTCTGGAATCGGTTCACCAAAGAAAACAAAATCCGGTTTAAGCACACTACCACAATTTTGGCATCTTGGGGGTAAATTTTCCAGCCCGATTTCTGCTACCGGAAATTTTTTACCGCAACGGACACACACTAAATCTCTAGAATTTCCATGGAATTCATAAATTTCCTTACTACCAGCCTTTTGATGTAAATTATCAATGTTTTGTGTAATAATTGAATCCAGAGCTCCAACTTTTTCCATTTCAGCAAGTCCATAATGGGCTTTGTTTGGGCTGGCTTTCCCAAAAAAATCATAAAATATTTCTTTGATCAATCTCCAGGATTCCAAGGGATTCGATTTAAAAAAATTAATTTCAAGGAAAGTGGGATCATATTTACTCCACAAACCATTTTCACCCCGGAAGGGTGGAATACCGCTTTCAACAGATATTCCAGCTCCTGTAAAGGCGGTAACTCTGTTTGCGCTTTTTATTATATCTGCTGCTTTTTTTATCATAGTTAAAAATTTCTCACTATTTCATAAGCATCTCTAATCGCATCTTGAGCGTTTCCTATCTTCTTTGCATCACCGACTACATAAACCGGCAGCTTGTTTCTCAGATTTTTCTCAAGAGGATTATAACTTTTCATACCGGTAGAAACCACTATTATATCTATATCTTCAAATTGAATATTATCTCCATTTCTCTCTGCAAAAACAGTTTTCCCTTCTATTTTTTTAATACGAGTATGATCACTAAAAACAGCTCCTTTCTCATTCATTATCTTGAGAGAGAGTGATTTTGCAATCATTTCCATATCTTCACCAAAATCTGTTGTTCGTTTAACAATGATTACTTTATTGCCTCTTGTTATCAAGG
>JAGGYO010000253.1 GCA_021162505.1 bacterium | reverse complement strand
CATAAAATAATATACTTGGGTTAATTCAAATTGAAATGCACCCTCATATTGTTCTAATCCCATTTCCTTGGATCTTTTAATTCCTTTGATAAGATATTTTTTTGATATATCATACTGTCCTATTTGTCTATAATAAATTCCAAGTAATCCCGAAATAATTGCGGTGCCTCTGCTGTCTTTTAATAGATTTGCTATTTTTTCTGCTTTGAAGTAATTACCCGTCGCTGGTTTTGTTAATCCTAATTTCATCTGGATCTTAGCAAGAACAATATATTCGTATATTTCACCGTGTACATGTTTTGTTTCAGCTCCGCTGAGAATATCTTTTGCTAATTTCATACATTTATTGATATAGGTAAATGCTTCGGGGTATTTTTGTAAAGCATAATAATTATTTGCCAAAGACATTTGCGCAAATGAGATCCTAAATCTATCACCGTGTTCAGTAGCAATTTTTTGCAATTTGTTTGCATATATTATTGAGGTTTTATAATCTCCAACACTATAATAGGAATTAATTAAACTCATATAAGCTATTTTAATATGAATTTTTTTATTGAGTTTTTCGCTTATTCTAAGGTATTTTAATTGGTATTCAACTGCTTTTTCGTTTTCCCCGGTATTAACAAATAAAGCGCCGAGATCATCTAATGCAATGGCTTCTGCAAGAATATCTTTTTCTTTTCTTGCTAATTCTAACTCTTCATCAAATATTTTTTTTACCTTTGTTTGACTACTTGTTAAAAAATGAGCATAACCCTGGTCTTGTATTGCTAATCGCATACCTTTAATATCCCCAAATTTTTTGTATATCTTATAGGCTTTTTCCCCTGCTTCAATTGATACTTTAAAATTTCCTATATTCCAAGATATGTGAGATAAATAGCGTAAACTTTTCGCGATCATTAGCGGTGTATTTGCTTTATTGGCAATTTTCAATGCATTTTTTATACATGCTTCTGATTTAAACCACTCTGAAATAAGTTCGTATATCTCTGCTTTTATAATTTCCATATCAATAATTTTTTCAGGTTGTTTTTCATAATTTAATAGTTTATTCAAATATTTTAATGCTTGTGTATTTTTAAAATCCTCTTTTGAAGAAAGAGCAGCTTTTTTTAAATAATATTTGGCTTTGGGAATAATTTTACTATTTTCAAAATGATAAGCAAGATTTCCGTAATGAGGGGACAAATTATTTTTATATATTTTTTCCATTGTTTCTCCTGCCAAACGGTGTAATTCCATTAATGTTTTTTTCAATTGCATTTCATATACCGCATCTCGTATCATTGTATGCTTGAATACATACCACAATTCGGAGATTGCCGACCAGATCGCTTCTTCTTCACCTTTTTTTAATTTTTTGTCCACGGATTTTTGTTTCAACATTCCGCTAAGTACTTTTACTGAAAATTCTTTCCCTAATATGGAAGCGGTTTTTACAAGGGTTTTCAGTTTCGTATTTAGTTTATCAATTCTTTCAACAACAATAGAGCTTATGGAAGAAGGAATATCCATATTTTCATTTATTAATTCTATTTTATCCTTTTTTAAGGTTACAGAGTTACTTTCTTTAAGAAATAATACCATTTGCTCAATATAAAAAGGATTCCCCTCGCACCTATTAATAATTATTTCTTCCAATTTCGGGTCTACATTTTCACCGAATCTTGATTTGATAAGTTCCTTTCCCGAATTTTTATTTAGATGTTTAAGGAAAATACTTATATCCGGCTTTATATTTATTTTAAATTTAAAGGGTTTCCCCTGTTTAGTGGGCCTGCATTCTGTGAAAATAAGAATCGGGTATTTATTCATTGTTTTTGCAATTACCCTCAGGATCTCTTCACTATCACTATCAATCCACTGTCCATCATCTATTTCTAAAATTGTAGGTTTATTTAATGCTTCAATTTTTAATAGATTAACTATGGATAAAATAGTGTTTTCATATCTTCCTTTTGCATCCAATTCATCATATAAGGAATCCGGAAAATTAATATTTACTATCATTGACAGAATGCTTTTTGTTCTGATCAACTCGGTTTTTAAATTATTATTTTTTGCAGAAGAGACGACACTTTGAAATTTTTTATTAAAATTTCTTTTGTTTTGAGAATAAGAATTATCTTCTCTTTGTAAAAAATAGTTTCTTAAAAAATACTTTATTGGATTAAAGCTTTCTTTGATTATTTTATCACAGGGCATGAAAAACCAGTTAAAATCCCCACTATCGATTTTTTCTTTTAATGTTTCTACCAATCTTGTTTTTCCAACACCTGCAACACCATTCACATAAATAATTCCTCCGAAATCGTTTAATCTAATTTTTTTAATTGCCTTCATGAGTTCTTCTATTTCTTTTTCTCTTCCAATTAATTTGCCTTGAAAAGAATATTCATTTATGTTTTTTTTCGCCATTAAACTATGAACGAAAATGTTTTTATTAAATCCTTTAAAAGAAAATTTTCCCGTAGCATTAAATACAAAATATTTCTCTGCTTCTTTAAAAATTGCTGGACTTACTCCTATGGTCCCTTTTTTCATAGATAAAGAAATTCTTGCCGATAGATTCACGGTTTTGCCCAAAGAACTGTATTCACAAAATTGATTATTCCCAATAAATCCTGAAAATACTTTTCCCGAAGTAATCCCTATTTTAATTTTCGGGAAGATCGTTTTTAGTTTTAAAGCAAAATTAAGTGCATATTTTTCGGGTGTTTCCAGAGCTAACGGAGCGCCAAACAGTACTAAGGCGATCCTGCCTTTATCACCATAATCAATTTTATTTAAAAATCCTTTATAAAAAAGTGCAAGAGAAGCCAATGTGTTCCCGATATATTCGATATCACCATCTTTCTCATCAAAAGAAATAAAGAATGAAACAATATATCTAAATTCACCTTTTGTTTTTAATTCCAAAACACTATCGGGAATAAATTTTTTCAATACTTTTCTAAATATTTTTTGATCAATTGAAAATGAATCGGAAATGCGCTTTTTCCCAGTTATTTTAATTTTTTTACTTCGATTATATATGTTTATAGAACCCAACTTACATTCTTCTTGTGCTTTTGCAGCCTCCATTATCGTCTTCCCTTTAAAAATATATGAATTCTGAATAGGACCTTTTATAATTTGCCAATATACCCTTCCAAAAGAAAGCCCAATACGGACATTTAATTCGAATTTGCCGTATTTATTAATTATTAATCTATTTCTAAATATTATTTTTTGGATTTTCTCGCCGGCAACTTTTGCTTTTGCTAAAGAAGTATTTGGAAATATTGCAGTAAAAGCATCTCCCGCAAATGTGGTACCGAAACCGCCATATTCATAAATAATTTTTATGGCATCATCAAAAATTAAATTGATTATATCAGATAGTACTTCAGCGCCGATTTTTCCATGTCGCATCAATTTTTCAGTCATTGATGTAAATCCTTTTATATCTATAGAAATTACGGAACCTATTAAATAACCTTTTAATTTATTTTTTAAATAGTTTTCAGCAATAAATTCAGAAATTAATTTTTTCACTTATACTCCTTTGACGGCAATGGCATTTTCATAAATAACTCTTGTAAATTCTAATTCGGGGTAGAAGATTTAATCTTTGATATGTTACCTTACCACCCGTATGATTAGCATGAATGACCCACATAGTACCTTTACTATCCATACCTTTATAAATTGCAACATGGGAAAAACTATTAAAAGCACCATTTCCCCTGAAGAAAATCAGATCACCCGGTTTCAAATGAGCATAAGTGATGATCTTTCCCATAGCAATCTGTTTACCCATTGCTCGGGGAAGTTTTATTCCCACTCTATTATATATATAAAATGTGAAGCCGGAACAATCAAAACCGGCAGAGGGCTTTGTGCCACCATGTTTATAGGGAGTATTCAAGTATGATTCTGCAGTTTTAATAAGAGATTGCCTCATTTGTGATAATGTTTCAGGAGGTAGATTCTTGGGTAGTTCATATTTTTTTTTAGTATTATATTTATAACTTTCGGGCAATACATCTCTTTTTATTTTAGGAAGTTTCAGTTGTTTCGGGTTATAATTGACCATCCCTGCAATAAGTCCATATCCTCCTTGAATGGCATTATTTAAATTGTTCATATTAACATAATTGTGCAATCCCGGTAAAAAGCCATTTAGAAGAAAATCAATCCCATTCAGTAATAAGAGACCCAAGAAAAAATGCAGCCAAAAAGGGCTTTTTCTTCTCATTTTGACGGTCTTAGTTGTATCTTCCATATTTCCTCCCATCACATATGTGAAATTATAACATCTATATCTAAATATTTCAATAAAATAAATTAAATTTTCTTACATTTGATTTTTTTTATTCTTTTTTGTAAAATAAACCATGAAAAAGTTAATCATTCTTTTATGGGTTTTGGTTTTTAGTATTGCATTTTCTCAAGAAATAACCATCTATTTTACGGGGAAAACCTTTGGGAAGATCGAACCTTGCACCTGTTTTAAAAATCCCGACGGTGGGATATACAGAAGGGTTACATTCTTCAACAAGATCAAAAATGATTCCAATAAATTGATCGTCGATACGGGAAATATCTTTACAGGCGGTTTTGGTGACGAGTATAATTCCGTACAGGATAAAGTAAGAAACGATCTTTTGCTTGAAGTATACAATAAAATAGGTTACGATTGTATTGTACCGGGTCTCGCGGAAATGCAGCGAACAAAAGATGAGATCTTAAAAAAAGCAGCGGCTTATGATCTTACATTTTTAAGTTCAAATATAAAAAGTACATTCTTACCTGTAATAATTAAAAAAATAGGAAATACCCGTATTTTGATCATTGGAAATTCATCAAATCAATATATGAACTTCAAAATTGATCCAAGTTTTTCTCAAAATATCATTGAAACAAAAAAAGCAATTGCAAATGTGTTAAAAAAGAATTATAAGCATAACGATATTGTAATATTGCTGGGGAGTATTTCTTCCGAGGAAGCACAAACGATATCAAAATCATTTCCCAAGATAAACATCTTTATTTATGGCAAGAACGAAATATTACTGGCAAAACCCTTCTCAATAAACAGACATTTTTTCGTTCAAAGTTATTTCGAATCAAAAAGAGTAGGGAAACTCACCTTGACTGTTAAGAAAGGTAGAATTGTTAAAAATAAAATGGAATATATTAGAATGTCCCCTTCAATACCGGCTGATCCTGTTTTTTTTGAAAAGGTAAAAAATATTATCGGCAAAGAAGAGATGAGAAAAATATTTCATGTCTATATCTTTCTTGACAATACATTAGCAAAAGAAGAGATCACCAGTGTATTAAAATACCTGATCAAAAATAAACTAAAATATGCTTTTGTTTTTAATAATATCAATTCCGATAATGCCCTTTATTTTCAGCTTTTGAACAAATCTCCCGAACTCTTTTTAAAGGGTAACTTTGATCCCAAGAAAAATAATATTGATATTAATTCTATCAAAGCCGAAAATGAGTTAATATTAAAGAATTTCGGACCCTTTGAATTTAAAAAATGTATTTTTAGCGGATATAGTTTTATTGATTTTAATAATAATACCTTGGAAAATTTAAAAAAAGATCTGGAATAGATCTCGCAGGGGGACGGTGTTTCAATTATTTCACTTGTTGATATTAATTTAATGAGATTGTCCAGGAGTTAAAAAAGGAAACAATATAATAACCGCGGAACACTAAAAGTAGTTGAGAGTTGAGAAACAGTATGCAGTACTAAGTCCTAAGTATTCAGTAAAAGAGTGAAGAGAAATGGATTCTGAATCAAGTTCAGGATGACTTTGTCACTTTTGAACTTTTTAACATTTCACCCCGCACCAGTTTCACGGTGCTGGGTAAACCTTTGAACCAAGAATTTATTAACCACAGCACCAAGAAGGTGCTGGATATACCACGGAGCACAAAATATAAATTAATAATGAATAATGAAGAATTACATTCAATGAAATAACCACGGAGCACGCCTGTCTGCGTGCGGACACGCACAGGCAGGCAGAACACACTGAGGATAAAAAAGTACAGTACTAAGTTTAAAGTACTAGGTGAAGGAAAAGAAAAAAGTGGGACATTCCTTGGATGTTTAGGAGTGTCCCAAGACGAATTAAACAGATTTTAAAGTCCTTTAAATCATTGTAAATATTTTAATATAATCAGTATTCAATGATTTATCAAATTCTTTTAACCATTTTACAATATATTGTTTATTATAGTCCTGATTCTTTAATAGTATATTCTTCACATCATCTAAGTCCTTTCCTCGTCCTGATATAATTTTATGAATAATAAGATCTTCCAATGAAATAAAATTAACCTGTGTTTTCCCAATTTTCACTTTTTTCCCATTCTTTATGGCTTGTTTCTCATAATTAGAAAACGAGAATATAATATCTATTCTTATCTTACTTTTCTCATGAATCAAAGGCAGAACATAGGTTTTTTTTACAAATTCTTCTGGATTTTTTATTAATATTTTCAATTTTAGCTTCTTAATAATTTTGGTTATTTTTTCAAAAGCCCCTAACCCAATCCCCAAAGTGATATCAATGTCTTTTGTCATTCGAGTTTCACCATATATTAAAACGGCTTGCCCACCTATAATCATATACGGAATTGAATTATTATTGAATTCTTTAGCAATTTTGGAGATTAATTTTTTAAACACTATTGATCTCTTTTACGAATTTTATCAAATGATCAAGATCTTCAAGAGGGTCTTTTAGAGGTATTATTTTAAGATAGATTGCCTCTTCAAACATTGATTCAAGAATAGCATATTTTTCATTAAGGGTAAGTTTTTCGTTTTTTATAAAATCCTTTTCAAATTTTGTCCATTCTTCTGTATCCTTTATCATATTGAATTATAATACTTTTACTCTTTTTTTTCAAGTTTTAAGGGAACGATTTTCATTTGAAAAAAAACATTAAAAAAATTATAATACATTTATGAAAATTTTTATCACAGGCGGAACAGGTTTTATTGGTAGTCATCTCGTAGATAAACTTAATAAAAAGGAAATTGTTCCGTATAGCATGATCCGAAGTAAACTCAAATGGCTGAAAAATAAAAAAATAAATGCAGTATACGGAAAGTCTTTTTCTGAAGAAAATATCAAAAATATATTGAAAGAAGCTGACGCTGTTTTTTACCTTGCAGGGGTAACCAAAGCACCTGATTATGAAACATTTGTAGAAGGGAATTTAAGCGCTTTTATGGAATTTTATAATACATTGATCCGGATAAAAAGTAAGGTCAAATGGATAGGCTACATTAGCACCATGGCTGTAAATAGACCGCAGGAAAATATCAAGTTATTAGATGAGACATCCCCTTTAGATCCTGTTTCTCAATATGGTAAAAGCAAGGCGTTAATAGAGGATTTTCTCCGAACAAGAAAAGAATATCCTGTTTTTATAGCCAGAATACCCGGTGTGTTCGGTCCAAGGGACATGGATTTCTTGGAATATTTTAAGATGGTACAAAAAGGAATGGTCCCTATTATCGGTAAAGGAAATAACAGAGCATCCCTAATATATGTAAAAGATCTGATAAATGCTCTTGATCTCGCGTATGAAAAGAAATTAAAAGGAACATTTTATATTTGTAATAATGAATTCCATTCTTATAAAGAAATTGGCAGTATTTCACGGAATTTGTTGAATAAAAAAGCGATTTATGTTAAAATACCATTGTTTATTGCAAGGATATTTGCTCATTTTAATGAATTTATAAAGGGCAATAATATTGTAAATGAAGAAAAAATAGTGGAGATTACAAGTGGAGATTGGATATGTTCGGGAGAAAAATTTATTAAAGTGACGGATTTTAAATTCAATTTTACTCTGGAACAGGGCTTTAAGGAAACAATTGAATGGTATAAAGAGTATAATTACTTATAATCAGGAGAATATATGAAGGGTGATTTATTTCAAAAATGTTTTGATTTCACAGAGGCGGAAAAGGTAAGACAACTTGGATTATATCCTTATTTTACTGAAATTTCTTCAGCACAAGAGACAGAAGTTATCATTGATGGGAAAAAAGTTATCATGTTGGGTTCGAATTCCTATCTGGGTTTGACATATCATCCAAAGGTAAGACAAGGAGCAATAGATGCCATTGAAAAATACGGTACCGGTTGTGCCGGATCCAGATTTTTAAATGGAACTCTTGATCTGCATCGAGAGCTTGAAGAGAAATTAGCGGAATTTTTACATAAAGATGCAGCATTACTGTTTTCCACCGGATTTCAAACCAATCTTGGGGTTATTGCCGGGATCACCAATAAAGACGACTTTATCATTGCTGATAAACTTGATCACGCAAGTATCGTAGATGGTTGTAAATTGTCCTATGCAAAAACCTTCAGATTTAATCATAATAATCCCGAAGATCTTGAGAAAAAATTACAGCAAGTTCCGGAAGGTCGAGGAAAATTGATCGTAGTTGATGGCGTTTTCTCTATGGAGGGTGATATTGCACCATTGGATAAGATCATTCCTTTAAAGAAAAAATATGGCGCAAGAATATTGGTTGACGATGCTCACTCTGTTGGTGTACTTGGTGATAATGGAAGAGGTACTTCCGAATATTTCGGGGTTGAAAATGATGTTGATATAATCATGAACACCTTTTCAAAATCCTTTGCTTCACTTGGCGGATATGTAGCAGCATCAAATGAAGTAATAGAATATCTAAAACATTTTTCAAGGCCATTGATATTCAGTGCTTCTTTACCTCCATCTGTTCTCGGATCAGTATCCGCTGCTTTGGACATTTTAAAATCAGAACCATGGAGAAGAAAGCGCCTATGGGAAATTACCGAATATATGAGAAAAGGATTTAATGATATGGGATTCCATACCGGTGACAGCGTTACTCCTATCATTCCGGTAAGGATCGGAGATATGATGACCACATTCAAAATGAGGAAAATGTTATTGGAGAATGGGGTATTCGTTAATCCGGTGGTTCCTCCTGCTGTTTCACCTACGGATTGTCTCATAAGGACAAGTTTCATGGCAACACATACGAACGATCAATTGGACTATGTATTAGATAAATTTAATAATATTGGTAAAAAATTGGGTGTTATATGAATTTGACCGTTAATGAAGTAAAGAATAAAAAAGATCTAAAAAATTTCATTGAATTTCCTTATGGATTATATGCAAATTACCCCAATTGGGTACCTCCTCTGAAAAGTGAATTATATGCACTATTCAATGACAAGAAAAATCCGTTTTTTGAACATGCTGAGATAAAACTCTTTATTGCAACAGAGAATGGAATGGTGGTTGGACGAATTGCTTCTATTATTGATAGGAAATTCATTGAATTTCAAGAAGAAAATACCGGTTATTTTGGGTTTTTTGAAGCCATTGATAATCAAAGAGTAGTAAACGAACTTTTTGAAAAAGCGGAAGCGTTTTTAAAAGATAATAATATAGAAAGTGTTATAGGACCCATGAATCCCTCAACCAATGAGGAATGCGGATTTCTCTTGGAGGGTTTTGATTCTACTCCTTTGGTAATGATGACCTATACACCGGAATATTATATTAGATTAACGGAAAACGCCGGATATAATAAAGTAAAGGATCTCTTCGCCTTTCATTCAAAACTCAATGAAAAGCTTCCTGAAAAAGTGGAGCATATCTATGAAAAGGTTCTGAAAAGGAATAAGATAAAATTGAGACATATGGATATGAAGAACTACAAAAAAGAAATTGAAACGATCAAAATATTATACAATGGTGCATGGGAAAAGAATTGGGGATTTGTGCCAATGACAGAGTCAGAAACAGATAAAATGGCAAAAGATCTAAAGGACCTTATCGTACCCGAACTTGTTCAATTCGCTGAAGTGGGCGGTAAAACAGTAGCATTTATGTGGACAAGTCCTGATTATAATTATGTAATGAAAAAATTGAAAGGGAAATTGAATATCTTTACTTTTTTAAAAGAGAAAAAAAATATAAAATGGGTGCGTTTGATAACCTTCGGAATTCTAAAAGATTATAGAAAAATGGGAATTGATGCTCTGTTTTTCAAAGATGCACTTGATACTGCAAAGAAAATGGGTTATACCGATGCTGAATTTTCCTGGGTACTGGAAGAAAATGTGCTTGTTCATAGGGCGGCAAAGGTAATGGGAGGAGAATTATATAAAAAATATAGAATAGTTGGGAAGGATTTGAGGTAGTTATGGCGAAGATTTTAGTAGTTGATGATAGTAAATTTGCAAGGGTTACCATTAAAAATGGTTTGGTAAAAGATGGCTTTGAAGTAGTGGAAGCAGAAAACGGTAAAGAATCCGTTGAGGTCGCAAAAGTTGAGAGACCGGATCTTATCGTAATGGATATCGTAATGCCTGTAATGAACGGTATTGAAGCAATAAAAATATTGAAAAATCTTGAAATAACGAAAAAAATCCCCATTTTGATCCTGACCGGCCAGAATTCAAAAGAGGAAATATTGGAAGGATTTAATGCAGGGGCTGATGAATACATTTGCAAACCATTTAAATTCAATGAATTAATATCCACTATTAAGACACTGTTAAACCTATATAAATAAATAAATTATGGAAAATGATTATTATAAAATACTTAATGTATCTAAAAATGCAACAAAAGATGAAATAAAAAAAGCATTTCGTAAACTCGCAATGCAGTATCATCCGGACAGAAATCCTGACAAAAGCAGGGAAGCCGAAGAACATTTTAAGGAGATAAATGCTGCGTATGCAATATTATCTGATGATGAAAAAAGATCTATATATGATCGATACGGTGTCGAGGGATTAAAAGCACAACCCGGATTCAATTTTGAAGATATATTTAACTTCTCTTTCTTTGAAGATATTTTCTCCGGGTTTGCGGGACAGCACCAGAGAAAAGGCGGTGATATAAATGTTAATATTGAATTAACGCTGGATGAAATTTTTTCAGGTGTAGAAAAAGAGATCGAAATAAAAAGACAAATACCATGCGCGCATTGTAACGGAACCGGAGCCGAAACAGCTGATGATATCAAAACATGCCCCACATGCCACGGCAGAGGAAAGGTTCAGACAAAACAGTTCTTTTTCACCCTATCACAAACCTGTCCAAGTTGCCACGGGACCGGTAAAATTATTACAAAGAAATGTCATGTTTGTCGGGGTTCGGGTTATGAAGTAAAAAAAGAAAAGTTAAAGATCAATATTGAGCCCGGGGTTGAAAATGGCACCGTTTTGCAAATGCAGAATAAGGGACATGTAATTTCAAATGAATATTTACCCGGTGATCTATATATCATAATCAATATTAAAGAGGATCCTGTCTTTAAAAGAAATGGTATGAATATCTTTTTGGAATTACCAATTAGTGTAGTCGATGCCATTATCGGCGGAAAAGTTGAATTACCGTATTTTGAAAAGCAAATACTTAATATCAAAATACCGAAAAATACACAAAATGAAGATCTCTTGAAATTAAGGGGTTATGGGTTGTTGAGAAATGGATACCACGGTGACCTCATCGTTATTTTCAAGATCTTCACACCGCAAAAAATAAATAAAACACAGGAGAAATTATTGAAAAGCTTCCATAAGCTCACAAAGGATAAATACCCCATAATAAAAAATTTCTTCAGTCATTTAAAGAAAAGGTTTAAAAAGATCCGAAATTATTCACTGAGAACATTGATATAATAAAAAAGAACATTGAAAGAAGACATAAAAAAATAGATCTTGAAAAAGTAGCCAATAACATTAGGAGAACAAATTTATTAAAAAAAGAACTCGACGAATTAAAAGCAGAAAAAAATATTTTAAGCAAGCAATTTCCGGTTTATCAAAAAGAGGGAAAAGATATTGCTCAGCTCAAAAGAAAGATCGAGAAATTGAATAATAAAATAAAGGAAATTGAAAATAATTGGAATAAAGCAGAGCAGGAAAAAAGAAAAGGATTATTAAGGATACCTAATATACTATTGGATGATGTCCCCGAGGGAAAGGATGAAAGTGAAAGCAAATTGATAAGGGAATTCCCTCCAAAAAAGAAATTTTCATTCGAACCCCTGTCTCATTATGATATCGGATTAAAAAACGATATTTTGGATTTTGACGGTGGTGTGGATCTTTCCGGATCACGCTTTGTTCTACTAAAGGGAAAAGGGTCAATTCTACATAGGGCTTTACTCACTTTCATGCTTAATATACAAAATGAGAATGGATTTCAAGAAATATATCCTCCTTTTTTAGTGAAACGGGAAATTTTAGAAGGCACCGGACAAATTCCCGATAAAGAAGAAGACCTTTATAAAATAGAAGGAGAAGATCTCTATTTAATCCCCACTGCGGAAGTGCCTTTAGTAAACTGGGTCAAAGGTATGAAATTAATAGAAGATGACCTTCCTATTCGACTAACCGGATATTCATCATGTTTCAGAAAAGAAGCGGGGTCCTATGGTAAAGATATTCGTGGGCTTATTCGAGTTCATCAATTTGACAAAGTGGAATTGGTCAGTGTAACGACCCCCGAAAAAAGTGAAGAAGAATTTGAATTTTTATTAGAAAGTGCTGAGAAAATTTTAAAATTATTAAAATTACCATATAGAGTAATTGAATTGTGTGCCGGGGATACGGGATTTACTGCTGCCAAAACCTATGATCTTGAAGTATGGCTTCCATCACAAAACACCTATAGAGAAGTTTCTTCTATTTCAAACTGTACGGATTTTCAGGCAAGAAGAGTAAATTTGAAATTCAAGACCAATAATAAGGAGAAAAAACTTGTGCATACCTTGAATGGATCAGCACTGGCTATTGGAAGAACATTGGTGGCTATTTTGGAGAATTATCAAAATAGTGACGGAACAATTGATATTCCTAAAGTATTACAACCCTTTACCGGGTTCAAAACTACTTAATGCCGTATTTCGCGGTGTTTTTTTCTTTATTATTTTACGGATTATCAACAACATTACAAAAAAAAGCTCTTCTTTTCGTAAGTTTAAAAACATTGTTAAAAATACATGCTTATATTGTAGGCGCAATTTATATCGGGATCTGGTTCTTTTTTTCTAAGAATTTTTCACCATCAGATTACTTTTATCCTCTATTGGGAGCAATTACATCGGCAATTGGTTTCATTTTATACTACGAAGCATTAAAAAAAACAGATGCTTCCATAGTCAGTACAATCTCTTCGATATTTGCAATTATAACGGTAGCTTTATCCATTACATTCTTAAAAGAGACCTTTTATATTAAATATGTTTTTGGATTATTTTTCATTATTTTAGGTTTAATTTTATTAAATATAAAAAAAAGTAAGACAAAATCTAATGTGCTGGGCATAATTTTAGCATTTATTGGAATGATAATGTGGGGACTCTGGGGATTTTTTTCAAAGGTATCTTATAATTATGTTGGTGAAGCTGAAATACTTGGTGCTTTCGGTGTTATTGGTCCCATCTTTTTTTTAATTTATGCCAAAAGATTAAAAGAAGATAAAAAAGAAATATCTTCAAAAGGAGAAATAATTGCACTGATATCGGTAATTGTTACTATTATTGCCTCGATTCTTTGTTATTTTTCTTTAGCATTTCTTCCGGCAGCATTTGTTATTCCCATAATTTCCGCTTATCCTGTAATTACGGCTATAAGTTCGGCTATTATTTTAAAAGAAAAATTCACTCCTGTAAAGATGCTCTACCTTGTCTTAATAATCATTGGTATCATTATTTTCTTTTTATAGTACCATAGTATTGGAACTATCGTACTATTATTTACATTTTTTCTGTCATTCAAAGGGATTGAAAATTGCGTAGGAATCTCACTTCTTCCTTTCCAACATCAAACCACAACCCACAAACCTCAAATAGTTGTTTGCAAACTCTATGTGTGAGGGAAATATCACAAAAAATTAAAAATAGCAACTTCGATACTTTTAAAAGTATCGAAGTACAAACTAAAAAAATATTTGAATTAATAGTGATAAAATTGTAGAATAAATTAAGGATAGAATTTGATATGAAAAAGAGCATTTTTAAAGGATTATTGGTTATGGGGTTGATTGCGGTTCTTGGTGTTGCTATTGCAATTATTGGAAATCACTTTGTAAATAAGTCAAAAAAATACAAGGTTGTAAAGATTGAGAAAAATCAAAACAGTACAAAATACGGAGTGAATAAAATATAAAAATAACATTTGCTATATGGCGTATATGCGAATATGCGCATATGCGCATATTGGAATATTCCGAATGGTAGACAAATTGCAAGGCAGCAATACTATTTTAGTATATGCGAAAATACGAAAATGATAAGATAAATGGATCTATTTACATAAGAATAATTTGAAAAAAGCACAAAATCCATAGGAGTTTTTAGAAAATATAGACGTTTTCCATAGGAGTTTGACGGCAAAAATGAACATTTTCCATAGGAAGCTTGATATTTTCTGAAAAATATGATATAAAAAAACATGAAAAGGGATGTTTACAAAAAACTTATTGAGTGGAAAAATGATCTAAATAGAAAACCATTGATTTTAAAAGGTGCAAGGCAAGTTGGGAAGACATATATCTTAAATGAATTCGGAGAAAAGGAATTTGAAAATTTTGTTTATTTAAATTTTGAACAAAATTCCGAATTTTGCAGCTTTTTTGAAAATGGCCTTTTTCCAGAAAATATTATAGAAAAAATATCATTTTATTTTAATACAAAAGTTGATAGAAAGAACACCTTGATTATTTTCGATGAGATTCAAGAATGTCCAAAAGCTCTAACATCATTAAAATATTTTTCTGAATTAAAAAATAAATATTATGTTGTTGCAGCAGGTTCACTTTTAGGTTTAAAATTTGGCGTTCAATCCGCTTTCCCAGTGGGGAAAGTCGACATTATTGATTTATATCCACTTAGTTTTACAGAATTTTTAGCGGGTATTGGAAAAGAAAACTTAAAAAAAGTGTTAGAAAATATTGACAAAATTTCTCCTATTGATAAAATATTTCATAAAATGCTTTTGGAGGATTTTAAACTTTATTCCTATATTGGGGGATTACCTGAAATTATTAATACTTATAATAAGAGTAAAGATTTTAAAAAAATCCGAGAAAAACAAATCACCCTGTTGGATACATATGAGTTGGATTTTTCAAAACATACAACAAAATCGGAGGCAAATAAAATTGATGTGATCTGGCATCAACTAGAATCGCAAATTGCAAAAGAAAATAAACGATTCATATTTACTGATGTTTCAAAACATGCAAGAGCAAACAAATACTTCTCTTCATTACAATGGTTAAAAAATTGCGGTTTGATTTACTCATCTTATAAAATAAGAAAAGCCGAAATTCCTTTAAAGGCATATAAAGTTGAAA
Organism: bacterium; assembly: GCA_021162505.1. Classification (GTDB taxonomy): domain Bacteria; phylum AUK180; class AUK180; order AUK180; family AUK180; genus AUK180. The sequence goes on along the minus strand of JAGGYO010000253.1, from coordinate 505 downwards.
ATCAATTTAAGTTATTCTTTTTTGATATTGGGTTATTGAGTGCCAAATTAAATTTATCTGGGAAATTATTTCTAAATGAAGAAATTTTACTAAATCAATTTAAGGGGATTTTTGCAGAGAATATTGTTTCACAAGAACTTGTAACAAGTGGTTTTAAAGAACTCTATTATTGGTCAAGCGGAAATACAGCAGAATTGGATTTGTTAATTGAGTATGGTAGTGAAATTTATCCGGTAGAGATCAAATCGGGTAAGAGCAAAGCAAAAAAAAGTTTAAAAGTTTATGATGAAAGATTACATCCTAAAAAAATGATTAGAATTTCAACAAATAATCTAAAAGAAGATGGCAGGATCATTAATATTCCCATTTATGCAGTATCAATTATAAAAGTTATATTACCTGATTAGTGACAGGTTCGGATTTTGAAGTTATGGGGGACAGTTATGGGGGACGGACGTTGCCTTTGTTGCCTTTTACATTGTTTTATTATATAAATATTGGGTTT